>JAIRLK010000093.1 GCA_031259515.1 Treponema sp.
GTCCTGGTGTTCTTAATCGGCGGCGGAATTTTCCTGGCCGGCTGTATAGTGATTCAGAAGCTGATGATCCAGAGGCTGACAGCCCAGGCGATGAAAGCCGCGGGTCAGGCCCAAAAATAAATTGCCGCAAATGTTCACCTTCGGCGCGATAAAGAAATAAAAGGAAATAACAACATGACCATATTCGGTCATGTTGTTTCCGTGGGGGGTCCTTCGTTAGTCATCTGGCAAAGGCATAGAGGAATTGCTCAAAGACCGGCGTCCACCATTGCATGTAGCCTGCCTTTGTGGGGTGGGTTTCGTCTTTCATCCAAAGCTTCTTCTGGGCCTTCGTGATATGGTTGAAGTCCGGGTCGTTCCAGAGATCCAACACGCCGATGTCCCACACCTTTGTCAATTCGTTTAAGCGGTCAACCATTTTCGCGTACCTGTCGTCATTACGTTTGGAGCATGAGTAAAACAATATGGGACAATTCCATGTCTTTTGAACATAGGCGATGATGTATTCCACGGCGCCGGTTATGGTTGTTTTATCGTAGGCATTTAAATTGTCTGAGGGCCCCACAATGGGGCCCAAATTAAGCATGTCCACCGTACCGCCGCTCGTATCGTTGGTGGAGAGCTGGCAGATAAAAAGATCTACCTTCGCGTTTTTGTCAAACTTTGACCCGAATTCCATTCGGCGGACATAGGAATTTTCATTTTTATCCATTAAGGTCGTGCCTGTAACGGCCTCCACCACAACGGTACATTGATCCCGCCGAGCGATATAATGCGGGAAAGCCATCCCATTACTCCCATAGCCTACCGTAACGGAAGACCCCAAAAAATAAAGGGTCTTTCCCTTCAACGGGCTGTCCGCCGCCACTTCGATTTTTTCTACGTCATACTCCGAAGAATTGCCTTTCACGCCGCACCCCGCCAGCACTGCCAGCGCCAGTAATAATACGATAATTCCCGCCGATAAATTTTTCATCAGTTTCCTCCATTTCCGTTTATGGTATGTCAAAATAATCATAGAACTCCCGGCGGAAAAAAGCAACATAAAAATGCCGGTGATCGGAACGGCTGACGCCTCATCTGTCTCGCGTATTTCGCAGTCCATGCCTTCGTCCGTCGTTGGTCCCCGTCAAGCGGCAGGAGGTTTTCCCTCCTCCCGCAGGGGCTTACCCGCATCGAAAGGAATACTAATATAACGATGCTCGCGCCGGTTATGATTGAGAGCAGCAAAACCATCATCGGGGTCAGGCTGGTATAACCCCATTCGGCATTGTCCAGGTCGCCATTAAGAATGGTAAAACCGAACATGGTGTCCTCACCGTCATACTCGCAAATATATATATATATCCGTGGCCCCGCAAAAATAATGAAAAATGGCCGGGGGTTCCTTCATACCGTCTGTAGTCCTTAGTTCTGGGCATTTCTTGAGTTGTTCTTCAAGCCTGGTTAGGGCCTCCTCAAACGCTTCGATATGTTCGATGGTTACGGTGTATTGGCCGTGGGGGATAAGAGCCGCTACGTTGCGGCCGGAATCTTTATACTTTATCACTAGCCGCCTAAATTTTTCATCATGTGCCATAATATATTATTATATCACATCTATTAGTGTATTTCAAATAGAAACACTATATATTGCTGGTAGTGCCAGCCCCGGTTTTTGTAAAAGGTATACACCTCATCCGTCCGCGCCGCTAATTCCCTGTGTACGACCGTCAGGATATTGTATGCGACGCCGTGCCGGTCAAAAACTTCGGCGGCTTTGGCGGTTTGCGAAAATGTCCCGTGACCGGAAACAGTACGCCGGTATTTATCATGAATTTCACGGGTTCCGTCTATCGATAGACCGACGAGAAAATGGTTTTCCTTAAAGAACCGGCACCACTGTTCATTTATATTTAGACCGTTTGTCTGCAATGCGTAGTCTATCCGTATGTTGTTACGGTTAAAACGTTTTGCATAGGAAACTGTCCGGAGAAAAAAATCAATGCCTGCTAAAGTGGGTTCCCCGCCTTGAAAGGCGATGGAACAAACCCCCGCTGAATGTAATATCACCTTACGCAAGACATTTTTGATGGTGCGGTCGTTCATCATGCCGAAGGAAGAAACGTTTCTGTGCGTTTGTTCATCACGGTAAAAGCAATACGCGCACTTCATGTCGCAGTTTCCGGAAACGGGCTTGATTAAAACACTCATCGGCTTCATACCGTATTCCCCGCGTTGCCCATATATTGGAAGAAGTTGTACACACAAAGGGCCATGATAACAATCGTTAAGCCCCGGAATAATGTATCCACCGCCCTGTCGTCAAGTTTCCGGTTTAGCCTTCTGCCAGACTCGGCGCCCGTTACCCCTGCGGAAACCATCCCTATTAATAGAACCGGATTAAAAGCAGGAACCGTACCGGTAATAATAGCGGCCAGCAGGTTAGAAAATTGGGAACACAGAATGATAAATAAAGAGTTTTGAGCGGCCTCTTTTGCTTTCATTGAAAACAGGAACGACAGCAGAACGAGATTAAATGGTCCGCCGCCAATACCCAGCAAAGAGGAAAAAACACCCAAAAACAGCCCCGCGAAAGCACAACCGAAACTGTTGGTAAAACTGTGGGTGCGTATTTTGTGTTTGTACACCGTGTAAACAAGGGTCAAAAAAGTCAGTAAAAATAAACAAGCCGCCTGTACCGGACCTGCCGCGTCCGCGTAAGACGACCGCAACAGGCGGAATAATTGGTTTCCTGTTATTCCGCCCGCCGCCGCGCCGATGGAAACCGGCAGGGCTGTGTTCAGTTTGATACGGCCTTCCTTTGAACGACTCGTTTGAACAACCGAATAGGCTGCCATACACAACACGGTAAGGCCGGATAAGAAGCTGACAGTTTCCACGCCCAGCGGGCTAAAGGCATCTACCGCGGGTTTTATAATAATACCGCCGCCTATACCGCAGACGGCGCCTATCACCGATGCCAGAAAGCTGATGACTATAATGATGAAGGCCATTGTTTTGCTCCGCCGTTTTTTGAACATCTTCCATGATTAATTCTCCACGATAATTTTTTCGCCTTTACATTGTACGTCCGGCGGTATCAAGATAAACCAAAAACATTTGTTTACTGTCCGCAGGCAGGGGCAGGGTGGAAGCAAAAGCCTTTACCAATTCTTTGGTTATTTCTGTTTTGCCTTTTACCTCCATCTGTGAGTTTATACCGGCAATAAAACCCTTGTGGGATTCCTCCGGTACCATACGCATGATAAACTGAATCTGAGCGTAAGCCCCTTTCTCATAGGTGAAACCTTCAAGCCCTTCAATGACTTCCGATTTTTTTAGAGTCTCCCGCTGCTCTTTAAGCATTTCAAGCGTAAATTTTCCGTTGGCCGGAACACCCATACGCTCGAATTGTTCGGAGGGCGCCTCGTTTTCTTTCATCATGCGGGAAAGGGCGTTGATGAACCGTACCTCGACTTCCGGCTCGTCTATCTCGTGTAGTTCACCCGGATCGTTTTTGACGTTAAATAATTTTGTCCCGAATTGCATGGCGTTCGATGCCAGCGCGGGATTCGTTATCTTCATGGTCCGGCAGCCTTTGGTAAAACCAAATGGCTCCGCAAGCTGTATGTTACTCAACTCCTTCGGGTTAAACATATTCTTCATGTGGGCAGGCATCAGGGTATATTCAGAAAGCGGCCGGTTTGAGCGGTTTACCGCCCCCCGCATATACACATATTCGCCGTCGGTGATATTTATCTGGCACCCGAAATAGCCGAACAGCGCGGTTTCCCGTATGGGCGCGTCCGACTCAATAACGGTTTTGAGGGGCTTCCCTTGCATGGCTTCCGGTATGGCGACGTTAAAGAAATCCAGCAGGGTCGGCGCAAGGTCGATGGTTTGAACCAGCGCGTTTCTGCGTTCTCCCTTTATCTCCAGCCTCGGGTCCCAGATAAAAAGCGGCGTGCGCGCTATTTCATTATAGGCGGGCATAATGGACTTCGCCCACCAGCCGTGTTCGCCAAGCAGGAACCCGTGGTCGGTGTTTACGATAAGCATGGTATCCTTCCACATATCCAACTCGTCCATTTTGTCCAGCACTTTGCCCATGTAGTGATCGCACATCGAGAGGAGCGCGGCATATTGTTTTCTTCCATGTTGGACGACGGCTTCACTTTCGTTTACCGCCGCGTAGGGGGGCCAGTCGAAATCATCTTCCGTATAATCAGGATCGGGGTACAGATCCTTGAAGCGCTGGGACGCGAAGAAAGGCTCGTGGGGGTCGAAGGTCTCTATTTGCAGGAACCAGCTGTCCTCTTCATAGTTCTTGTCGATGAATTCCAGTCCGTTTTTGAAGGTAAGGGCTTGGGGCATTTTGTCTTCGGTGTCCATATATTGCCGGTTTACCGCATCCTGCCGGTAAATGCCGCTGCCTGAAACCTTCATAGCCTTCCGCGCCCTTTCAAAAAAAGCGCTGAAGGGCGTTTTGGGCATTTCAGGGTTTTTCACCTGCCCCTTCCAGATATCGCCCTCCTGCCCCCGGCTGATTTCCCAGGTGGTATAGCGTGGATGATAGGTAGCGCCGCCGTCCTCCCAGTAATGCGTGTGGTCGGAAACCAGATGGGTATAGATGCCGTTCATTTTTAGGATTTCAGGCATGGAATCGTCAAAGGGTTCCAGCGGCCCCCAGCTTCTATGAAGAAAATTGTAACGCCCCGTATGCAGCTCACGCCGGGCGGGCATACAGGGCAGGCTGCCAACATAACAGTTGTCGAATGTTACGGCCCGTTCCGCCAGCCGCCTGAAATTCGGCGTCTTGGTCCAGTCGCAGCCGTAGGGCTCTAACAGCGCCCTGTTGAGCGAGTCGTACATTACCATAATCGCTTTCATTACCTGCCTCCTCTTTAACTGTTCATTGCGGCGATTAGGCCGTTTAGTTGTTCCAGGGTAATACCGTCCCCGCCTTGCGCCTGGCTCATGGCTACCAATGACCTGATTTTGATGCTGCTGAAAAGCGCGTCTAAATCCAGCCCAAGATCCTGTCCTGCCCCCAAACTTCCGGACAGCATTTGTACCAACCGCGCCGCGGCGGATTCGTCTTTTATATCCGCGATGGTCGAGTCCAGCGTGTAGTTTTTCTTCACGGTTGTTGTTGACGTAACGTGAACTACCGCCTTAAAGGCGGTTTCCGTCTTAAAGGCGGTTTCCG
>JAIRLK010000123.1 GCA_031259515.1 Treponema sp.
TCCCACAAGAACGACACCTGTTATGCAGAGCAGAAAAACTACGATGCGGTGCGCAAGACCGTTGGATACTTCCGGTTCGACACCGCCGAAGAGTACGCCGCCCTGGCGGAGGTGTACCGTTGGCTGTGTCCGCTGTACAATTACTGGATGCCCTCATTCCGCCTGATTGCCAAAGAGAAGCAGGCGGACGGGCGTTACCGGTAGGTTTACGAAAAGGAGGCGAAGACGCCCTATGAACGGCTGATGGAATCGCCTGATATTTCAGAGGAATGCAAGGGGGAACTGAGGCGGCGGCGGGCCGGGCAGAACCCGGTCGCATTGAACCGGAAGCTGAACGAGGCGGTGGGGGTGCTCTTGAAACTGAACGGGGAAAAGGACAAAGTGAAACAACCCTCCTGTCAGGAGGATGGTCGGGCCGGAGCGGCCTGATTTCGACTAGGTTTTTGTTTCTAGGCAACCGCCCCTTTTCGACTAGATTAATTATTAGGCAATGCGGCTGCTTGACACGATACAAGGCGATGGGTGATCATACGGGTATTTCTTTTATACGGTGGAGGGAGTGCGTGGCAAACGATAAAAAAAAATATCGCTTCTTAATCGGTTTCATGATTGTCAGTGTCTATTTCTTTGTTGCCGCCAGGCCCATACCGGTAGAAACGGTTCTAACGGCCCAATGGCTTATTTCTTTGGAATCGGGGTATCCCCTCTATTTTGAAGACGGAAACGGGGTAAGCGGCAGGAATACGCCGGAACCGGCGGCGGACGGAGGGCAGTTACTCCCCTTTACCCTGGGGGATCGTTTCGGCTACTTCAACGGGAACGGCGGCTTTGCCCTGAACCGGAAGGTCCAGGGCAATGTTTCAGTCTCGGAAAACTATTGGGCCGAGTACGAGGCCATTCCCCTACGTGTTGAAATCAGGGATCCCCGGAATGAGGTTCTCGCGGAGATTGCCGAACCCCAGGGGTATCCTTTATTCCTTGACAACCGGTTCTTCCTTATCAGCGAGGAACAGAATTCCCTTACCGCCCTGGACAGCGAGGGAAAACCCTTGTGGACCTATGATTTTGCCGCTCCCCTCACCGACATAGACGCCGCCGCAGGCTTGATCCTGGCGGGGTCCCTGGACGGGATGGTGGAACTGCTGGACCTGTCGGGTAACCGGGTCTTTTCTTCTGAAATCGGGGGGTCCCGGTATTCGGCTATCTATGGCTGCCGTATTTCCCGTGACGGGTCACGGCTGGCCATCATTTCCGGGTTTGACGATCAGCGGTTCCTGCTCCTGGAACGGCTTGGGGATTCTTACAAGGTGGCCTACCATGAATTCCTTGCCGACGGGTTCCGCCGTCCGGTATATATGTCCTTCATCGACCATGATCGGTGGGTTGCTTTTGAAAGTGAAGGATGCCTGGCGCTCTACAACATAGGCGCCCGGAATTCGATCAAGCTGCCCCTGGAAGGGAACATCGTCGCCCTGGACAGTTCCGGGACGGATAACCTGCTCTTTGCCGTTACTTCCCAATCGGAACGGAAGAAACAACTGGTAGAAATCAGGCTGCCCCAGGACATCATCATGAAGGCGCCCTTCTCAAGCGGGAACATCTTTCTCGGCAGGCAGGGAGAACATCTTTACGTAGGGGGAGGTTCCACTATAGCGTCCTTCGCCCTGAGCAAGCGGTAAGCGGATGCCCGCAGTTGGAGGCAAACGATGAAGAACTTAAACGAAACCGGACGAGCTGTCCGGGAACGAGCCGTCCGGGGACATGCCGTCCCTTGTTGGCTGGCGGGATTCCTGGGGATTCTGGTTATCCCGGCCATGTTCGCCATGGACTGGCCGTCGGAGGAGGCGGTCATGACCGCGAATTTCGGCGGCAATGACAACGGCCTGCCTCGTGTGGAAATCATCTTTGAGGGCGAAGGGCCGGTCAGGGCTGTTGCGGAGGGAGAAGTCATTTTCGTTAATACGCCCAGGAGCAATGCTTCCCGTATCCCTTCCCCTATGGGCGCCTGGGTAGCCATAGACCATGGAGACGGCCTTATCAGCATTTACAGTCATTTGGAAGATCCCCCGGCGATCCCGGTTCCCGATCATCCAGATCAAGGCAGGGTTATCGCCGCGGCCGGACAATCGGGCTGGTCAAACCGGAAAGGGTTTTCCTTCGGCTTTTTTGACCGCAAAGAACGCCAATGGATCAACCCGTCCATGATCATCTCTCCCCTTCCGGATACCATGACGCCGGTTATCCACTCGGTGGAACTGATCAGCGCCGACGGCCGGGTTTTCAACCCCGCATCAACGAAAAACATCAACCAGGGACGGTATACCGTTTCTGTCTACGCCACGGACACCCGGCTCAACGCCCAGGAGTCTCCCCTGGCGCCGTACCGCATCCTCTCTTCCGTCAACGGTCAGGAACTCGGGGCCTTGGCTTTTGAAACCTATTCGGTTCGGGACGGGGTACTTATGGTGTTCCGTAACGGCATGATTCCCGTCCGCCAGGTCTATGCCCGTCATCCGGCCTTTGAGATAGGGGATCTGTGGTTTACCCGGGGGCAGGCTGCCCTGGAAATCATAGCTCAGGACATTCTAGGGAATTCCCGGAACGTTACTTTCCGGTTACAGATTGATTAAGACCTGGTCCACGCCCGCAACAGTTCAGGAGGAACGGCCCATTCCCTGCGTCCTCTGCGGCGGCTCCCGTTTTAAAAAACACTTTTCCTACGGCGATTTCAGGTATGTCCGCTGTACCATCTGCGGTCTGGTGCAGATAAACCCCCAGCCCGTCCCCGCCGCCGTGCGGGACCGCTACGGGGCGGACTACCTTTCCTATGAGCGGGCTAACGAGACGGCGTTCCTGCGCCTCCAGGAGCTGGCCTTAAAGGACGCGGGTTTTTTTGACGACCTGGAGGATTATCTTACGGTCCGGGAGCCGCCTGCGGTCCTGGACATAGGTTGCGCCACCGGCGCTCTTCTTTCGTCCCTGCGGGAAAAGGGCTGGCAGGTTACAGGGGTTGAAATCTCCCGGCCCCAGGCGGAGTACGCCCGGCGGGAACGGAATCTTGACGTCAGGACCCGGCCCCTGGAGGAAAACCGCTTTCCCCCGGACAGCTTCCGGGCGGTTCTGGCCTCTCACCTCATCGAACACCTAAACGACCCGGCCTCGCTGGTCCGGGAAGTTTACCGTATCCTGCTCCCCGGCGGCTGTTTCTACGTAACCACCCCGAACATAGCGGGTTTCCAGGCCCGGCTCCTGGGGAAACGCTGGCGATCCGCCATTTTCGACCATCTCTACCTCTTTTCGGCAAAGACCCTTCCTGCCCTGCTCAGGCGGAACGGCTTTACGGTAGAAAAGACGGTTACCTGGGGGGGCCTGGCCGCCGGTCTTGCCCCGCCGCGAATCAAAGCCTGGGCGGACCGGGCCGCGAAGAAGCTGAACAGGGGAGACGTAATGATAGTGAGGGCAAGGAAACCAAACGAGAAGTTTGCGGGGCTTTACCCGCACGTTGAACAGCCGCCGCAGGTCAGGCCATTTCCAAATCAGGATTTCCGGCAAAATGCTTCAGGGAGCGAATCTTCAGGCTTCATACCCCTTCATGTTCCCACAGGCGTTTTTTAAACCGGATGTTACCAGTTTGACGAAGACAGGCTTTTTCCCGATAATAGACCCGGATCAGGCCGAATGAAACCTGACTGCTAAGAGCCTGTTGCGCTTCGCGCATAAAATAGTATAAATATGCAATTTATTGCATATTTATACTCTGCAGGCTCCAAAAGAGCCCCGTTAATCGGGATTTTTTGCATGAATATGCAAAAAATCCACAAATGCAACAGGCTCTAAGGAGTATCAATGATCCGTATATCCCGTCCCGAACTGGAAGGATGTGTTTCACATATATTAGAAGCCCTGGGAATCCCCGGGGAAGAAGCGGAAGATTCCGCCCGTATTCTTGTAGCCGCCGACGCCCGGGGCATCCCGAGCCACGGCGTAGCCCGCCTTTCCCGCTGCATCAACGGTATACAGGCGGGACTCATCAAGGGGGGCGTTACCCCCGCGGTTTTGCGGGAAACCCCCATTTCCCGGGTTTTGGATGCCCAGGGAGGCATGGGCATGTCGGTGAGCCGCAAAGCCATGGAATGGGTCATTGAAACCGCCCGGAAGCACGGCGTGGGCGTATGCAGCATACGCAATTCCAATCACTTTGGGATAGCCGGCTTTTATTCCGAGATGGCTGCCCGTCAGGACATGCTGGGCATAGCCTTGACCAACACCGCCGCCCTGGGGGTACCCACCTTTGCCCGGACCCCTATGTTCGGGACCAACCCCATCGCCTTTGCCGCCCCCGCTTGCGGGGACCGCCTCTTCAGCCTGGACATGGCAACAACCACCGTTACACGAGGGGCCATCGAAGTTTGTGAGCGGGAAGGCGGGGAGATTCCCCCCGGCTGGGCGGCGGGCGCCGACGGCCGGCCCATAGCCGATCCGTCGCGCCTTCTGGAAGACATGCTCTATCTCAGGGGCGGCCTCCTCCCCTTGGGCGGCGAAGGCGATGCATCCGGCGGCCACAAAGGCTACGGCCTGGCCGTCATGGTGGACATCCTCACGGCCCTCACCTCCGGGGGAACCTTTGGCGTCGGGGTCCGGGATTCGGCGGTTACCTCCGCCAGGGTCTGCCACTTCTTCATGGCCCTGCGCATAGACCTCTTCCGGGATCCCGCTGATTTCAAGCAAGACATGGGCCGCATGTTGGACGCCCTAGCCGGCCTTACCCCTGCGGAAGGCCGGGAGCGGGTCTACTACGCCGGTCTGAAAAGCCGGGAAGCGGAGGAGCGTAGTAACCGTGAAGGAGTTCCGGTGGCGAAGGATGTATGGGAAACCATTAAAGCTGCGGCCTGCTCGCTGGGGGTTAGTGAGGCGGTACCCCAAATTCGGAATTAACGTCAAAGCCGAACAAAACCGGGCGGGATCGAATGAAACCGGTTGCCGCCCGGTCCGCGTTAGACCGTTTCCCGTTTGATCTTCTTAGTTGTGGTCATCTCCATAGGTGTATCCAGGATTATCGTCCGCTCTATCCGCTGATACGGCAGAAGCCGCTGGTTTACTTCGGCGATGATCTTGTCTATCCTGGCTTTAATGCCGTGCCGGGAAAAAGCCGTACCGTTATTGTCAGCCCGGGAAGCGAAAAAATCAGGAGAAGGGTACACCAGGGCCTCAATGCCTTCGGTCTTCATCTTCTTGTCCTGCACAAATCCCCGCACCAGAATCTGTTCAATCTCATCAAAGAGCTGAAACTCGTTTTCGATTTCCTCGGGGTATACGTTCTTGCCGCCTTCGGTAACGATGGTGTTCTTGGCCCGGCCGGTAAGGTAGAGGTAGTGTTCGCTGTCCAGATAGCCCAGGTCGCCGGTCTTCAGGTAGCCGTCGGGGGTAAAGGACGCGGCGGTTTCTTCGGGCATCTCGAAGTAGCCCTTCATCACCATAGGTCCCTTCACGATTACCTCTCCCACGCCCCGCTCGTCGGGATTCAGTATCTTCATGTCCACCTGGGGGACAATCCTGCCTACGCTGGTTTCCTTATAGTGTTCCACCGGGTTTAGGTTGATGATGGGGCTGGTTTCCGTAAGGCCGTAACCCTGGACAAAATCTATGCCCAACTGGTTGTACTTCTTGAATACGCTAGGCGCCAGGGGACCGCCGCCGCAGATACAGATACGCAGGGTGGTAAGGGAAGCCTTGTCCAGCAAGAATTTGAACATCTTCTTTCCGGGGTTTACCCGGAAGACTTTTTTGATGAATCCCGAAAGCTCCATCAACGCCGAAATAAGGCCGTACGCCGCCGGCCCTTTTTCCTTGATACCCCTGATGATGCCGGCCAGCACCTTGTTGAAAAGCATAGGAACCGCCAGAAGCATGGTGATCTTCCCCAGCTTGAGTTCCTTCAATATTACCGCCGTTACCATCTTTTTCCCGAACACAACTTCCGCGCCTACAGATATGGTTTCGATGAGCACCGCCAGCATGGTGTAGGCGTGGTGGAGGGGCAGCAGGGCATAGAAAACATCCGTGGGATAGAGCTGCATGTTGCCCTGGGCCAGGTAACAGTCGGATACCAGGTTCCGGTGGGTCAGCATGACCCCCTTAGGCTGGCCGGTGGTCCCGGAAGTAAAGAGTATGGCCGCCAGATCCTCTTCGGCGGCCTGTTCAATCTCCGCCTCCGGCCCGTCAAGGTCATACACATAGGTTCCCACACCCCGTTTAAGGGAAATAACCTGTTCCAGCCTGCCGCCCGATGCGCAGCTTTCGTATTTTTCCTCATCTACAAACAGAAACCGTACCTTTGCCGTCTTGATCAGCAGATCGATCTCGTCGTTTTTAAGCTGATAGTCGATAGGCACCACTATCGCCCCGGCAAAAAGAATCCCCAGGTAGGCCGCCGCCCATTCCGGGGAGTTCTTTCCGGTTACCGCAACCTTGTCCCCTTTACGCAGTCCCT
Organism: Treponema sp.; assembly: GCA_031259515.1. GTDB lineage: Bacteria > Spirochaetota > Spirochaetia > Treponematales > Breznakiellaceae > JAIRLK01. Next base: position 6,491 of record JAIRLK010000123.1, read on the forward strand.
TGCGGTGAAGCCACCGGGCAACAGCCTCAATGATCTTCAGAGATTCATCATAGGTAAGACTGATACGATCCGGTTCGTACACGGTAAGGCAGGGCCGCTCCCCGTAACGGGAAACGGTGATCCTGAACATTTCGGGAAGGGTCGGCCAAACCCCGTTAAAGGCGATTCCCCGGTATTCATCCAAAAAAGCCCAAGCGTTCCGTTCAACATACATACTATACCCCGCAAATTTGGAATGTCGGAATCCGGAGAACCCGCAAAGTATAAATTGCGAATTTATACGATTTTGGGACAAAGCACCCCGCGGCTTTAACCGCCGGCTCCCTTGTACAGGATCCCGTTGCCGCCGTAAAATAGCGTTACAAAAATAGTTGTTTTTTTCGACACCGGATGTTCCGAAAGGTTGCAGGCTCTGTATCTTTTAATCTTAAAAATAGCTATATTTAGTGCCTGTCCATACTGTGTCTATATTGTGGACAGACTCTATTTATAGAACGAGGTTTTAATGAATTCTACCCTGCTTATGTGTCCGCTCCCCCCGCAAAAAACGCGGTTCCCGGCGGCGTTTGTTCTCTGCGCTGCGGTCCTGGTCTTCGCCTCCTGCTCCGGCACGGTAGATGGCGTTGTCAAACAGGACGGTTCGGCAGAAATTGAACTGGAAATAGCCCTGGGAAACCAGATGGCCGGGCGGCTCCGGCTGCTTAACAGCATCCTGCGGGGCGGCGCCCAGGATGCCCAGCCTCCCCTTCTGGACGGACCCGCCATTGCCCTGTCCATGGCGGCGGCGCCGGGAATCTCCGCCGTGTCCCTGCGCAACACGAGCCCCACTGCGGTGGCCGGCGCCGTCTCCGTGTCCCGTATTGACGCCTTCCTGTCCCTGCCGGCACGAGCGGGGGGAGCGCCCTTTATCCGCTACGACCCGGAGGGGCGGCTTGTCATTTCCCTGGACCTGGAGACCGGCCCCCAGCTTCTCTCTCTCCTTTCCGAGGATATCAGGGACTATCTTTCCACCCTGGCAGCCCCGGTAGCCACAGGGTTCCCCCTGACCAAGGCGGCCTACCGGGAGATCGCGGCCTCCCTGCACGGCCCCCAAGTGGCGGACGAAATCGTCGCCGCCCGTATTCCCATAACCATCGAATTTCCCCGTCCGGTCAAAGAAGTACGGGGAGGCGTTGCCCAGGGTAGACGCGCCCGTTTTGACCTCCCCCTCATTGACCTTCTGGTCCTTGAGCGTCCGCTGATGTACGAAGTAACCTGGTAACTAACGTAACCGGGTAACTACAGTCCCGCACAGTTCCTTGGTTAGAAATCCACTTCGGAATCGTAGAAGCAGCACCGCAGCAATTTCTCCATTTCCGCGGGAGTAATCTTCCGGGGATTTGAGCCGGTACAGGCATCCCCTACGGCAAGTTCCGCGACCCTTGGCAATTTTTCCAGAAATTCTTTTTCGCCGATAATGCCTCCCTCGTAGTCCATACTCCCGCCGGGAATATCCAGCGCCCTATTGAGGGCTTTAATATGGCTGATAAGGGAAGCAACCCCTTCCTCAGCGGTTTTTGCCGGAAGGGATATAAACCGGGCGATTTCCGCATACCGATCCGCGGCGGCTTTTTCCCAGGCGTTGTACTTGATGACCTTGGGAAGATACATGGCATTAGCGGCGCCATGTACGATATGCCCGCCCGAATAGGCCGCGCCGGTTTTATGCGCCATTGAGTGAACAATCCCGAGCAGGGCATTACTGAAGGCCATCCCCGCAAGGCATTGGGCGTTGTGCATTTTGGCCCTGGCATCGGCATCCCCCTTATAAGACGCGGCAATATTTTCGTCTATCATTTTAATGGCGTGGAGAGCGAGGGGGTCCGTATACTCGCAATGCAGGGTAGAAACTTAGGCTTCAATAGTCAGGATAGGCAACATTGCGCCCCGCCGGTATCATCCGGTCGTATAGGTTTTAATCTTTTTTTGACTTATTTTCGCAAAATTGCTATATTAGAGGTTATTATGCAATCCAAAGCCGCCCAAATCGCCGCCTTGCTTCGGGATAAAACCGTGTTCTATGTGAATATCGAAACCCCGGACGGTCATGACTCAATCACTGAAACAACTCTGGAAAGCCCGGAAGGGATCGCCGTTTCGGTTGAGAGGGATACACTTACCTTCAAAACAGGCAATAAAACCGCTTCTTTTGTTATGCTGGAAACCGCCCAAATCCTGACCAACCGGACGGAGGATGCCGAAGTCATAGTAACCTTTGCCGAAAACGGCGGCTTGCAAATAAAAAGCCGCTTCTAAATTGCTCCCTTAGTCTGTAAGTTCATAAGCTATATTGACATTCAAGGCCAATGTTCTATTTAGCGCTAAATTTTCAAGGGGGGGTATTTTCTTTATGAGCGACACGGCGGCATTATCCAGAATTGAACTGCCGGAAGAACGGCTTACCGAGACAGAAACAAACTGCCCGTTTTTTTCAATATCAAAATATACGCTTACAATTCCTTGAATATTCCGCCGCCGCGCCATCGGCGGGTACACCAGGTTTTGGTTGATAAATTCTTTAATATACGCCAACAGCGCTTCATATTCGCGGTCTGTAACTGTTCCGCCTTCCTGTCCTTCGTTATTCCCGGTATCATACGCTTGTGTCCCATCACCCTCTTGCACTTCTTCATTATGGACTATCTCTTGTACCGGGAGGGGTTCAGGCGGAGCTTCTATAGGCTTTTCGACGATCTTCTTTTCTATTGGTTTACTTGGCGCTTCTCTTTGCGGCTTTGTTCCAACCTTTACCATTTTTATCGTTGAAACAAATTGATTTTCGGGAACGGGGGACGGTGTGCGAAAATCACTTCCGGACACACCGATCATCACCAATCCGTGAAGCACCGCCGAGAGGCCGATCATACCCCAAAACACACTATTGTTCTTCATAAGCCAGATGAAGATTGTTTATTCCCGCGTTACGGGACGCATCAAGAATAGAAAAAAATCTGCCGTATGAAGCCGCGCTGTCAACCCGTAAAATGACATTCCCATTGCTGTTTTGCACGGCAAATGACCGCAGGGCCGCTTCAATATCTTCCGGTCTGACCAACCGATCATTAAAGAAAACCTGGTTCTCCTTATCGGCGGAAATTACCAGATCCGCTTCAAGGCTTTCGTTGCTTTGGTTTGATTCGGGCAATTCAAGTTCAATACTTGGCTGTACCAGGGCCGAAGTTAAGATGAAAAAGAGGAGGAGCTGAAAGACGACATCCAGGAGCGGCGTTATATCGACTCCGCTGGCCGGTATTGTTTTTCTTGCAAAAGATTTCATGTCCTGTTTTC
>JAIRLK010000155.1 GCA_031259515.1 Treponema sp.
GATTTCGGTATTTTCCCCCCTTAACTTGTTGACAGTGGGGATCGGTCCTAACCAGCCTCCCCCGGAACGAGACGCTTTATTTTAACGGGCTCCTGTGGGGAGCGCCTACCCATTTTAATCCCTTTAATGTGGACAGCTCCTTTGGGATTACCCCCTTTACGGCGCTTTCCCGCCAGCTCATTTATGAAACGCTGTTTGTTTATAATCTTCTGGATGCCAAGCTCTACCCGCAATTAGCGGAAAGTTACACCTGGAATGGCCAGAATGCCACGGTGGTTCTCAACAAAAATGTTAAATTCAACGACGGCCAGCCCATGACCGCCGATGATGTGGTTTATAGTTATGAACTTCAGAACCGGTATACCACCAGCGGGACCGCCTACTGGTCTTATATTGATAGTGTCCGTAAGATCGACAATTATACGGTAGAGATCCGGGGCAAGGCTTCGAATTTCAATCCCAAGATGATCGAGACCTCCCTTTGCGCCCTGTATATCGTACCGAAGCATGTATGGGAAGGCATCGAAAAGCAGGTTTCAGGCCCCACCGGGATAGTCCAGTATCCCAACTGGGAACCGGTAGCTACCGGCCCCTACAAGCCCTATACCTATGACGATACCAAGGTGGTATTGATTCGGGACGATAATTACTGGGGAAAGATCGCCTCCAAGTACGGCAAGCTGCCCGCCCCCAAATACATGGCCCACAACGTGTACAAGGATAACGCCTCCGGGGATGCCGCGTTCCGGGCTGGTGAGGTGGACGTTTCCCAGCAGTTTATTTCCCAGGTATGGACCTTCGGCGCTTCGATAGAAACCTATATTCCCCAGGCGCCCTATTACTTCCCCGGAGTAATCCCCTCCATCGTGTTTAACACCACCAAACCCGGTCTGGATGATCCGGCGGTCCGCCGGGCCATTGCCATGTCCCTGGACTATAACATGATTGGCCAAAACGCCATGAGCGGGTACACCGCCGCCATGGTTCCGTCCCTGATGCTCCCCGTTCCGGCGGAACAGGCCCTTATTGACGCCAACGCCCTCAAGCCCTACCAGTGGAACGGAGTTGACGTTGCCGGGGCGAACCGGCTTTTGGATGAGGCCGGCTGGGTCAAGGGCGCCGACGGCATCCGTGCCAAAAGCGGAACCAGGCTTAGCTTCCGGGCGGAATGTCCCGCAGGCTGGTCCGACTGGAACGCTTCCTTGGAAGTAGTGGCCCAGGTTGGCCGCCAGTTGGGGATGGATATTACCACCTACTTCCCCGAACAGAACGTGTGGCAGGCCGATAAGGACAACGCATCCTTCGATATTATTATGCACAGCTACGGCGGAGCGGGTCCCGCGTCCCCCTGGAGCCGGGCCTATGAAACCATGAGCAGCGTGGATATACCCCCGGCGGGTTCTCCCAACAGGATCGGGAATTTTGGCCGCTGGATTAACCCCCAGGCGAACCAGATCATTGCCCAGATTGCCGTGGAAAACGATCCCGCAACCCTCAAGCAACTGTGGACGGAACTCAACATCCTCTACCTTCAGAATATGCCCGCCGCAGGGCTGATGTACCGGCCGGTGGTGTTCCACACCGTAAATACCTCGGCGTGGACCGGCTTCCCCAAGATGGGGGATGGGACCAATATTCCTCCCACCATTTGTATTGACGGGTACGGCATCAACGCGCTCTACCGGATAAGGACCAAATAAGGATCGGGGTATACGCTTCCAGGAGCCGGCGGTTCCTGGAAGCGTATATAACGTTAATCAAACGAGCGCACAAGAAGATCTGTCCGGATGTGGACGCCCGGTTAAGGGACGAGGAATTTTCACAGGGCGGTCCGGTCAACGTGTTCCGGAAGCCCTGATATTCGGCTTGTTGCTACAGAAGGGGGCGATGGTGAATTTTTATTATAAATACCTGGGGAAAAAAGCCGGGTGGTACCTTATTACCCTGCTTATCGCGGTGTTTCTCAACTTTCTACTGCCCCGTCTGATTCCGGGGAATCCGGTAGCCACCCTGGTGGCTTCCATGTCTGCGGGGATGACCGATGCCACGGCGGTTAAAAAAATCTACGACGCCTATATGTCCATGTTTGGCCTGGACAAACCCCTGTGGCAACAGTTTTTTGTCTATATCGGCAACCTCTTTCAGGGCAATATGGGGCTTTCTTTTTATCAATTTCCCCGGCCCGTAACGGATATTATCGGGTCGTCGATTCAGTGGACATTGATGCTCCAGATTCCCGCCATCCTGGTGGGGTGGTTCCTGGGGAACAGTCTGGGAGCCATCACCGCCTACCGAAAAGGGATCTTTGACCGGGTATTTTTCCCTTTCTTTCTTTTTATGAGCGCCATCCCCGCTTTTGGTCTGGCCATTGTAAATGTACATTTTCTGGCGAATAAACTCCACCTCTTCCCGGGAAGCCTGGGGTACCGCTTTGATCTGATACAAAACTGGGGGAACCCCGAATTCCTCCTTTCCGTTCTCAGCCATTACCGGCTGCCCTTCCTGACTATGGTCCTGGTGGTTATCGGCGGCCAATCCCTGGGGATGCGAGAAATGTCCATCTACGAACTTAACGCGGATTACGTAAAGTACAGCCGCCTTATGGGGATCAAGGACTCCAAAATCGTCGGGTATGTGTTCCGGAACGCCATGCTCCCCCAGATCACGGGGCTGGCGCTTTCTTTGGGTACCATGATAGGGGGGAACCTGATCACCGAAATAGTTTTCAGTTATCCGGGCCTGGGGACCACGATGTTTACCGCCATCAGGACCCAGGATTTTCCCCTGATTTCCGGGTGTACCCTGATTATTACCCTTACCGTACTGGCCGCCAACTTTGTGGTGGATATTATTTGCGGCGTCATCGATCCCCGGGTCAAGGCCGCAGCCCATGAGGAGGGTTAAGATGGGCAACCTCTTTAAAATCGCCTTTCAATCGGGAAAATTCCGGTTTGGTTTCACGATTCTCTCGTTGATTCTGCTCTTGATTATCTTTTTCCCCCTTTTCGTAAAAACCGATCCTCTGCAAATGGAAGGGGGTATGTTTGAGCCTCCCAATATCCGGGAGATGCTGGGGAAAAAACCCGGCCCGAAAGAAGACGCTCCAAGCGCGGAAGTCTCCCAGGCCCAAACGGACCTTATGGCCCAATTCGGCCTCACCGCAGTCCAACGGGAAACCCCCAAGATCCTCCACATCCTGGGAACGGATAACTTTGGCCGGGACGTGATGGCGGAACTGGTGGCCGGTACCCGGACCAGTCTCATCATCGGACTTATCGCGGGGATTATCGCCACCCTCATAGGCCTGACCATAGGACTCCTCGCGGGGTATGTCGGAGGCCAGGTGGATAACTTTCTTTCCAGTATTACCAACATCTTCATCGTCATCCCCTCCTTCGTGATCCTGGTTCTGGTTTCGGTGAGCATCGACGCCCGGAGTTTCTGGACCACCGGGGTCGTCATCGGTATCACAAGCTGGCCCTGGACGGCCCGTTCGGTCCGGGCCCAGACTACCTCTCTGCGGAACCGGGACCATGTGAACCTGTCCAAACTTTCGGGCCACAGTATGCCCCGGATCATCTTCCGGGACATACTCCCCTACATCGCCTCCTATGTGGTAATGGCCTTTATCCTCCAGGTGGCATCGGGGATACTCTCGGAAGCCCAGATCTCCATGCTGGGCCTGGGTCCCCGGAACGTGGCGAGCTTAGGATTGATGATGAATTGGGCGGTGTTTTTCAGCGCCCTGCCTACGGGAGCCTGGTGGGCTTTTTTGCCGGTAGTGCTGATGGTCGCGCTGATCAGCTTCTCCCTTAACCTGATGAACTCCGGATTGGATCAGATCTTCAATCCTCAGATAAGGAATTAGGATCATGGCAGCGATAATGATGGATGTCAAAAACCTCACCACCTACTACAAGACCAGAATGGATGAGAAGGTCTGTTCGGTGGATGATGTTTCTTTTATTCTGGAAGACGGCAAATCCCTGGGGATTGCGGGGGAATCGGGGTGCGGGAAAAGCACCCTGGCCATGAGCGCCATGGGGTATTATTTCCCCCCGTTGCACTACGAATCGGGAAGTATCAGTATAGACGGAAAGGAGATCACGAACCTTTCCCCGGACACGATACGCAAGACTGTATTGGGCAGTGACGTTGCGTATATTCCCCAGGCGGCGATGAACGCCCTCAATCCCACCCGGAAGATCATCAGGTTTATCGAAGACGTGCTGGAGGCCCACGGGTCGGCGCTTTCCAAAAACGAGGTCCGCAATCTGTCCCGGGAACGGTTCGGCATCCTCAACCTGCCTGAGAAGACGCTGGATCAATACGCGGTGGAACTGTCCGGGGGCATGAAACAGCGGACCATCATCGCCATCTCCACGATCCTGAACCCCAAGGTTCTCATTGCCGACGAGCCTTCATCAGCCCTGGATGTTTCCTCACAGAAGATCGTGATCAGGCTTCTCCACGACCTCATGGAAAAGGGTTTTGTCCGGTCCATGTTGTTTATTACCCACGAACTGCCCCTCTTATTCAACGTAACCGATGACATCATGGTGATGTATGCCGGGGAGATCGTGGAGCGGGGGACGGCCCGGGAAATGGTTTTTGATCCCATCATGCCCTATTCCAAAGGTCTGATGAATTCCATCATCGTGCCAGAGGAGGGAACCCGGGGGCATGTGCTCCAGGCCATACCCGGCGCGCCCCCCAACCTCAAGCAGCGGCCTCGGGGTTGCCGTTTTGCCGAACGGTGCCGCTATGCGGAGGCTGCTTGTTTTAGCCAGACCATCACGGAGCATCCCGCAGGGGAAGGCCGGTATTACCGGTGCCGGCTGGACGAGGCCAGGCTGCGGGAGTTGTATAAAGAACAGGAAGAAAACGCCCGGAAGTTCCCCCTTATCTCCAACACCTACGTGGATGATGATATAGGGGGCATAAAAATAGAAGGGGGGCAGCATGAGTGATCCCAAGAGCGGCAGGAATGGAGAACTTTTTTTAAGCGCCCGGGGCCTGTGCCGGGAATTCGGCTTTGGGGATCGCAAGACTCTGGCGGTGAACAACGTGGACTTTGAGTTTCACCGGGGGGAGATCATCTCCATCGTAGGGGAAAGCGGCAGTGGAAAAACTACTCTGGCGAAAATGGTACTGGGTTTATTAAAACCCACAGGCGGAGAGATTTTTTTTGAGGGAAAACCCCGGGATATTTCCACCCACCGCAAACGAAAGTTATACTGGCAAAATATTCAGGCGATCTTCCAGGATCCCTTTTCTACCTACAATATTTTTAACAAGGTGGATTTGGTATTGCTGGACTGCATCCGCCTTCAGGGGCAGGGGAATTTAAGCAAAACGGAAAAATTTGAAAAGATGAAGGACGCCTGCCGTTTCGTCAACCTGAAGTTTGAGGAGTTGTCCAATAAGTACCCCTTTGAACTATCCGGCGGCCAGATGCAGCGCCTGATGATAGCCCGGATCTTCATGCTCCGTCCCAAGCTGCTCATCGCCGATGAGCCCACCTCCATGATTGACGCCTGTTCCCGGGCCACCATCCTGGACATGCTCCTCAAGCTTCGGGATGAAACCACCATGACCATCGTATTCATCACCCATGACATAGGGCTTGCCTACTATATTTCCGACATGGTTTACATCATGGAACACGGCAATATCGTGGAGCAGGGAACCGCCGATGAGGCGATCCTCCACCCCAAGTCGGACTATACCAAACGGCTTTTGGGAGATGTGCCGAAGATCTACGATCCCTGGGACTTTACTTCCGCCGCGGGATGAAGGGCGGAAATTGGCGGGGCTTTGCTCTAAGAGCCTGCATTGTATAAACATGCAATAAATTGCATGTTTATACAATGATTTATGCGCGAAGCGAAACAGACTCTAAAATAAAAAGGATGGCGCTATGATAGTCCAAAAACTCCACGAAAACTGGAATCTGCGAAGGGCTGGAGACCGGGAAGACATTCCCGCAAAGGTTCCCGGATCGGTATACCACGATCTTTTGCTCAATAAAAAGATGGAAGACCCCTTTTGGCGGGACAACGAGGACGGCGCCTTTGCCCTGATGGAACATGACTGGGAATACGAGTGCGTCTTTACGCCCGATCCGGCGGTACTGGCGGGGAGCCGGACATTGCTTCGCTGCGACGGTCTTGATACCCTGGCGGACCTGTACCTAAACGGCGTCCCTATCGGGACAGCCAACAACATGCACCGGATCTGGGAATTTGAGGTGAAGCGGGCGCTCCGGGAAGGGGAAAACCGCCTGCGCATCGTGTTCCATTCGCCCACCAAATTCTGCCGGGAGGCGTATAAAAAAACACGGACCGACGGGGCGGCCCAGTGCCTGGACGGGTTTCCCCAGATCAGGAAGGCCCACTGCATGTTCGGCTGGGACTGGGGTCCCCGCCTCCCCGACGCGGGGATATGGCGGGACATCAGCCTCATCGGGATCGATACCGCCCGGATCGACAGCGTGTATATTACCCAGGAACACCGGAAGGACGCGGTTGATCTTGCCCTGCGCCTTCAACTGAACGCCGGGGCGCCCACATCCGGTCTCTCCTGGACCGTGTCCGTTACCGATCCTCAGGGCGGGACCGCCCTCTATGAAAATTCCCCCCAAAAAATAACCATCCACAACCCCGAACTCTGGTGGCCCCGGGGTTTCGGCGCCCAGCCCCTCTACCGGATACGGGTAATGCTTTTCCATGACGGCCGGGAGCTTGATTCCTGGGAGCGGCGTTATGGGATGCGGACCATGACTGTCCGCATCGAAAAAGACACGTGGGGGGAGAGTTTTGCCCACGAAGTGAACGGCGTGCCAATCTTTGCTATGGGAGCGGATTATATTCCCGAGGACAGTATCTTCAGCCGTATCACGCCGGAGCGGATGCGGCGGTTGCTGGAACAATGCGCCGCCGCCAATTTTAACACGATCCGCGTCTGGGGCGGGGGGTATTATCCGGATGACTTCTTCTACGATATATGCGATGAGCTTGGATTTATCGTGTGGCAGGACTGCATGTTTGCCTGTGCGGTGTATGATCTGACCGAAGAATTCGATAAAAACATCCGGGCGGAAGCGGCGGATAATGTAAAGCGTCTGAGGCATCATGCATCCCTGGGGCTTTGGTGCGGCAACAACGAAATGGAGATGTTTGTGGACAAGATGCAGTGGGTCAGCGCGCCCAGGCAGAAGGCCGACTACATCAAGATGTACGAGTACATCATCCCGCAGGTGATACGGGAACATGACCCGGCCACCTTCTACTGGCCGGCGAGCCCGTCTTCCGGGGGCAGCTTCGACAACCCCAACGATCCTGACCGGGGCGATGCCCATTACTGGGATGTCTGGCACGGCAACAAGCCCTTTTCCGATTACCGGAACTATTATTTCCGTTACGCCTCGGAATTCGGCTTTCAATCTTTCCCGCTGCTCAAAACCGTAGAGAGTTTTACCTTGCCGGAGGATCGGAACATCTTTTCCTACATCATGGAACGGCATCAGCGGAACAACTCCGCCAACGGCAAGATAATGAACTATATGTACCAGATCTTCCTGTACCCCGCCGGGTTCGATACGGTCCTCTACGCATCCCAGCTGCTCCAGGCGGAGGCGGTTAAATACGGGGTGGAACATTTCAGGCGGAACCGGGGCCGCTGTATGGGGGCAATCTACTGGCAGCTCAATGACATCTGGCCGGCGGCTTCCTGGGCTTCCATTGATTACCATTTCCGCTGGAAGGCTCTCCATTATTATGCAAAACGTTTCTTTCAGCCCCTGATGATCTCCTGCCACGAGGAAGGCCTCCTTACCCAGAATCCCGACGCCAACCATCAGCCCCAGGTAAAGGAACAGATCGAGAAGAGCTTCCGCCTGTGCGTTGCCAACGAGACCATGTTGGATAGAAGCTGTACCGTACGATGGGAGATCCGCGATAAAAACGCCGCGATACTCAGGGAAAGGGCCATGCCCGTCACGGTCCCGGCCCTCAGCTCCCTGTGGTTTGACAAGGTTGAAATGCCGAACATCGCCCTTAACGATGAATACCTGAGTTACCATCTTTTTGAGGAAAATAACCCTATCTCCGAAGGAACAGTGATCTTTTCCCTGCCCAAATTCTTCCATTGGGTTGATCCCAAGTTAAACTGTACGGTTGACGGGGACGCTATTACGGTGAAGGCGGAAGCCTATGCCAAGAGCGTGGAGATTCTCAATAAAAACGAAGACCTTATCCTTTCGGATAACTATTTTGACATGAACGGAGGAACCAAGACGGTCACGATCATACACGGAGCGCCCGAGGGCATCAGGCTGCGGAGCGTGTACGATATACAGTAAGGATATTTTTATCAATGCCAACAAGTTAAGACAATGAGAAACAAAAAGGACCGCGAATTACACGGATTTTTCCCATGCAACAGGCTCTAATCATACATTGCGGCTCATCTCCATAATATCTTTGGCGAAACCCTTTGCCCGTTCCAAATCCGACGCGTTGGGGTGTCCTTTGCGCATAAACTTAAATTTTCCCCAGCAATGGAATTCCTTGTCCAACAAGGGGATGCCTTTTTCCGACAGCAATTTCTTAACAGGTGCCCGCATTGATTTTACTATCGCCGAGGTGCTAAATACCGCAACATTCTTTACTTTGGCTTTGTCCAGTTTTTGAATAAAAGCTGTAACCGCCGCATCAATGCCAAACGCGTAAACCGCCACGCCTAAAAAAAGAACGCCGGTTTCTTCTTCGATTGCCGATGAGCCGGTAAGGGGAACCGCTTCTACTCCAAGAGCTTCGGCAATTGCCCGGGCAACTTTTTCCGTGTTTCCGGTTTTTGATAAATAACGAACCGCTATGTTCATACATTTCTCCTTCCGGGGGCTTTCCCCGGTATTAGTTCAAAACTGACGGATTTATTTAGAGCCTGTTGCGCTTCGAGCATAAAATAGTATAAATATGCAATTTATTGCATATTTATACCTTACAGGCTCCAAAAGAGCCCCGTTAATCGGGATTTCTTGCATGAATATGCAAAAAATCCACAAATGCAACAGGCTCTTAGAATATTCCCAAGAGTTTTTCAATTTACTTTGCCAGTGTATCAGGTTTTTCAGCGGGACCGAAACGCGCCGCCACATTTCCGTCCCGGGCAACCAGAAATTTGGTAAAATTCCATTTGATATTCGGCGTCACAGCGCCCTTTTGCCGTGATTTCAGATACGTATAGAGAGGATCCGCCTTGGCGCCGTTTACGTTGATCTTGGCAAAACGCGGGAATGTCGTATGGTATTTCAGGGTACAGAATTGCTCGATTTCCTCATCGGCGCCGGGAGCCTGCCTGCCGAACTGATTGCAGGGGAAGTCGAGGATTTCAAAGCCGCGCTCATGATAGGCATCATAGAGCCGCTGTAATCCTTCGTATTGCGGCGTGAATCCGCAGGCTGTAGCGGTATTGACAATCAGCAGAACTTTCCCGGCGAATATCCCCAGGGAAACAGCGTTTCCCTTGTTATCCGTTACCGTAAAATCGTATATATTCATACCTGCCTCCGTTCTTTCTGATTTTAGTATGATTATCGCGCTTTATTGCGTCAAGCAGCAAAAACACCGAGATTATTTCCTTATTTCTCCAATAGATACAAGTATTCTTTTACATGAATTTCCCGGTTATTTAAATTTCTGCTTCCCCTGAAGGTATTGTATTGTGTTTCTAATATTTCCAATCTGCCAAGCTGCTCTAACATGGCCTTCATTTCATCAAATCCAATAAAACCTTCTGAATTAAATGAAATAAGAATATATTTTGCTTTTATATCCGCCGCCAATTCTTTTAGGGCATTATACGCGGAATTTTCCTTGTTGTATTCCGAGCGGTTCCAATTACCGGGGATGCCGGAAATTTTACTGGCGTTGCCGGGATATTTATAATCCAATATCAAATTAAGCATAAAATAATTTGAACCATAGGGATGCTGGTTGTATGGCGGGTCCAGATACGCAGCGTCTACTTCCGGAGCGGTATGTATTATTTTGTTTGCGTCGCCGTTAAATATCACTACATCTGAGTAAAAATTGCTGAATACGGGAAAGGGCAGATGTATGTTGCCTTTTATTCTGCGTAAGGCGTCCTGATTTTTTCCGCCAAATTGTCCTATTCCGGTTTCTCTGTTTTTATAAAAGCCTTTAAATACCCCTGACGTATTTGCGTGAATAGAAGCCTCCGATAATAGAGGGGCAAGAAAATATTTTTGTTCGCTGGAAGGAATATTGTCTATCAGTTTTCGAACAGTATCAATATACAGGGCGTTTCTGGGAGTGTAAAAAACCCTTTCGTCTGGTTTTATATCCCTTTCGTCTTTCGGCGCGTATAAATCGGAAATTATGCCTTTCTCCCATTTGTTTTTTGACAACTCATGCATGATTTCCCGGTAATATCCTTTTATTTTTATTAAAGATACTTCATCCATGTTTGACAGATAGCATTGATTTATTAACGCGGAGTATTTTTCAAGGTCGTTTGCTATCAATAAGCTGGAAAACCGCTTAAAGAACCTTGCCACAATTCCTGAGCCGCTGAAAACATCAAACATGGTCAATGTATCTTTATTGAGCCGGCATCTGATTTTTTCAACCCCCCGCCCGATAAACCGCAACAGGGACCTTTTATTCCCTATATAGGTTATCAATTGCTGAGTCAAATAGGCTTCATTTTCATAGGGCATCCCTTTAGAGAGTACCCGCCGCGGCAAAGAGGCTGCGGTAGTTTCATGATCCATACCGCGTTAGGCTTTCCAGCAATAAAATACATGCCCCTTTTCCACTCCCGCCGCGTCCGCCGCCGTTGTTTCGGGAGGCGGTTCCTTGCGGCAGCGGTCGTCCGCCAGGGGGCAACGCTCGGCAAAGGCGCAACCTGAAATTTCGGTTACCGGCGTCCGGATTTCGCCCTTCAGCGTTTCCGGTATTTCTCGCGCCGGCGCCGCCTCGCCGCCGCTTCCCTCAGACAGGCCGCTTTCTTCCCCGACGGGACCCGCAACGGAAGAAAAAAGCAACCGGGTATAGGGGTGCCGGGCGGTTTGGTACAGGTCCGCCGCCGGGGCTTCTTCCATGAGTTCCCCCCGGTACATGACCCCTATGCGGTCGCAAAAATACGAGGCCGCCTTGAGGTCATGGGCAATGAACAGGAACGAGAGATTGCGCCGTGAACGAATGTCCAGGAGCAGATTCAGTATCTGTCCCTGAATGGAAACATCTAGGGCGGACACCACTTCGTCGCAGATCAGCAGGTCCGGTTTCATCAGGAGGCCCCGGGCTATAGAAATGCGCTGCCGCTGGCCCCCGGAAAATTCCGCAGGCCGCCGTTCAAGATCCGCCGCGCTCAAGCCCGTTTCCTCAAGGATGTCCGCGGCTTCTTTCCGGGCTTTCTTTTCGCCGGGCCAGATCGAAGACCAGCGGTACCCCGATGTCAGGACATCATAGACGTCCATGCGAGGGTTTAGGGAACGGGCCGGGTCCTGGAACACATACTTTACTTTTTCCCGGTAGTTTTTGAGTTCCCCCCGTTTCAAGAGCCGCACATCACTATGATCGTGATAGAGGATGCTCCCCCCGTCACTCTCGTACATGCGTACCAAAAGCCGGGCGGTAGTGGTCTTGCCGCAGCCGGATTCCCCCACCAGGCCGTAGGTCTCGTTTTCCCCTATGGAGAAGGATACACCGTTCACCGCGTAGACAAAGCGGCCAAACCGGGCAAAGAAGCCCGCTTCCAGATTGAAGCGCTTTCTGAGGTTCTCGACCTTAATCACCGCCATGCCGGACCTCCCCATCGTAATACCGGGCGTTCATACGGACGCATCGCAATTCCCGGGGAACCGCCGCCGGGCCGCCCCCGCCGTTTCCTGAGTTCACCGCAGCAAGAGGCGGTATGCCTGCTGCGCACTCAGGAGCGGCTTCGGGACACCGGGGGGCAAAGGGACAGCCGGGTTCCGGGTTCGCCGGATCGGTAACTTTCCCGGAAATGGGGACCAGCCGTTTCTGGGAGTAGTGGCTGCCGAACCGGGGAGAAGCCCCCAGCAGGGCCCGGGTGTAGGGATGAAGGGGATGAGACACGATGGCCCGGGCCTCCGCCGACTCCATCACCAGGCCGCCATACATGACCATGATGCGGTCAGAAATATCCGCCACAAGATCGATGTCGTGACTGATGAATATGATGGAAATGGAACGCCTGCGCCGCAGTGTTTTAAGGAGATTCACAATCTGTCGCTGTATGGTAACGTCCAGCGCTGTGGTGGGTTCGTCGGCGATAAGGAGTTTGCAGCCCTGGGCCAAGGCCAAGGCTATGCCTATGCGCTGAAGCTGGCCCCCGGAAAACTGGTGGGGAAAATTAACCAGCCGTTCCCGGCCCCGTTCAAGCCCGGTCTCCAAAAGGAGGGCGGCGGCCTTCTCGTCCGATTCTTTCCGGCTTATCGCGGGATCGCTATTACGGAACGTTTCAAAGAACACAGCGGACATGTTTTGAAGCGGATCATAGGAACGGCCCGGCTCCTGGAAGATCATCCCGATTTTTCCGCCCCGGTATTCCCGGAGCGCGCCGGCATCAAGCCCCGTAAGTTCCGTTCCCTCGTAGCGTATGGACCCGGTTACCGAGGCGTTTTTGGGAAGCAGCGCCGGTATCGCCTGGGTAGAAACGCTCTTCCCGGAGCCGCTTTCCCCCACGATGCCCAGGACGCCGCCCCGTTCCAGAGTAAAGGACACCCTCCGTACCGCCGGTATGACGGCGCGGGTAAAACCCCGGAGAACGGAGAACTCCACCTTAAGGTCCCGGACCTCAAGCAGGGGCGCTTGCGGCGCCTGCGCGTGTTCCTTCATCATTTCGCCCGTTTCCCCTTTTTTCTTCTCAATGCCCGCAGGCCCGGGCTAAACACCGTATGGTAGGGATCGTAATAATCCCTCAGCGCGTCGCCGATAAAATTAAACGCCAGGGTTACGGCCAGGAGGAACCACACCGGATTGAGGAGCCAGGGGTAGTTCCGCAGGTTGCTCAGGGTGGAAATGTCCCGTTTGATGAGGGACCCCCAGCTTACCGCCGGGTCCACGATGCCCAGGCCCAGATACGAAAGGGTGGTCTCCGTCATGATGAAGCCCGGCACACTCAAGGCTATACTCACGATGAGGAGGCTCGCTATTTGGGGGATGATGTGCCGGAAGATGATTACCACAGCGGGGATCATCTCCAGTTGGGCGTTCAGCACGAATTCTTCCCGCTTGATGGCGTGTACCATGCCCCGTATGGTCCGGGCGGAACCGGGCCAGCCCACGAGGGACAGGATCAGGGTTATCATCATGTAGGACTGGCCCGAATCCATGGTGGACGCAAGGAGGGAACGCAGAAAAAGTATCAGATAGAGGCCGGGGATGAGCATGAAAAATTCGGAAAAGCGCATGATGGTCCAATCGGTCATGCCGCCGAAGTACCCCGAAAGGCCGCCGAACAGTATTGCCAACACCAGGGATATGGCGGTAGCGATAAACCCTATGGTAAGGGAGATGCGGCTGCCGTAAACGATGCGGGAAAACAGGTCCCGGCCCAGGTTATCCGCCCCCATGAAGAAGGCGGGGTAGCCGCCGGGCGGGGGAGTAAAGAGGTGCCGGTCTGCGGGAATGACGCCCCACAGTTTGTAGGGTTCTCCCCTGCCGAAAAATTTAAGGTCCCCGTACTGCCCCCGGACCCGGACGTACCGCCAGTTGATGGTACTGACCACCCTGGCGCGCTGGGCCCGTATCTTCCCCTGGTAGAACCGCATGTTCGGCGGATGATAGGTCATCTCCGGAAAGGTCGTGGTTGGGGAGTACGGGGCGATAAATTCGGCAAACCCCATCACAAGATAGAGGATGAGGAGAACCGCGAGAGACGCCATTCCCAAAGGCCGGGCCCTAAGATAGGCGAGGAACCGCTTCATTGCCACATCCCTTGTACGCAGATTCCCCTTGCGCCGGTCGTATCCCCCCGCATCTCATTCTTTCCCATAGCGTATCCTTGGATCAACCAGGGCCAGGATTATGTCCGCCAGGACCATGCCCAAGAGGACCAGGAAGGAGATGAACATGAGGTTTGCCAACACCAGGTTGATGTCTTCCTGCAAGACCGCCTCGTACATAAGCCGGCCTATGCCGGGATAAGCGAAGATGATTTCCAGGATGAGGGAGCCTGAAAACAGGCTTGCCAAAAGATTGGCGCTTCCGGTGATGTAGGGGTTCAGGGTGTTCCTGAAGGCGTGGTTAAAGTAGATTCGCCACTCCCCGATGCCACGGGAACGAAGGCTCGTGATGTAAGGCTGCCCCAGTTGATCCAGCATGGTTGCCCGTATCATCCGCAGGGTCCCCCCTATCCCTCCCAGAAAGGATGCCAGGAGGGGAAGGAAGATGTGATGGGCGTAGGAAACGGCGAAACGTCCCGGAGCGGAAGCAAAGGGAAAGGGAGGATAGGCGGTTACCGGGAAGAGGCCGGTTACCGACGCGAAGAGCTGCAACAGGATGAGGAGCAGTATCCCCGGAAAGGCGTGGAGTACCAGGGCGAAGAAGGTTACCGCCAAGTCCGCAGCGGTTCCGGCCTTGGTGGAAAAGTAGACCCCCAGCAAAAACGAGAAGAAGGTGATGAGGACCAGTGAGATGAGGTTGAGCAACGCCGAATTCGCCATACGGGACGTGATGAGAAACGATACCGGAGCCCTGGAGATGAGGCTGGTCCCCAGGTCGCCGTGAAACACCCTGCCCAGCCAGTGGAAATACTGGACGTAGAACGGCTGGTCCAGACCCAGGGCGGCCCGCCGTTCTCCAAGCTGTTCCAGGTTCAGGACATCCCGGTCCTGTCCCGCCCGGCCCTGATCCTCGCTGAAAAGCCGCTGCATCATGATCTGATCCACGATATCGCCGGGGGCAAGCTCCATAAGACCGAAAATCGCGAAACCTAGGACAAAGAGCGTTACCGCCATGGTGATGATCCGGCTCGTAATGTACGATGCCAGAGGCGCTTTCCGTTTAAAAGCGTAGAAGAGCCGCGTTACGACCGCCGCGATCCCGGCTAATCCGGCCCTCAGCCCGGACTGAGTTTCCCCGGCTCCCCTTCCCTTCATGGCTTTAAGAACAGGTGGGTTGTTTCAAACCCGTTGATGTTGTCAAAGTACACGTTTGACTGATCCCACCGGTCCCGGAGCGCGACAAAGCTACGGGGCCTGACCAGGAAAATCACCGGACACTGTTCCAGGATGATCTCCTGATATTCGTCCCAAATCGCCTGGGCTTTTTCCTGATCTATCGTATACGCGCCCTCGTTGTACAGGTAATCGACCCGGGCCTCCCAGGGAGTGGCGGGCTCTTCCTGGAGGGGATACCACATGTGGAGGTTTCCCGTGGAAGGCCAGACATTGCTGCCCTGAGTGGGGAAAATATTCGATCCCGAAAGCCCCATGATCATAGACTGCCAATCATAGGTCCCGAACAACTGTTCCACCATCTTCTGGAAATCAAGGGTCCTGATGTTCACCTTGATTCCCGCCTTCGAGAGTTCATCCATAATAATAGAAGCGATGTCGGTAGTGATGGAACTGTCGGAGCGTATGGCTAGATCGAATTCCACCGCCCGGCCCTTGTCGTCCCTAAGAACCCCCGCGCCGTCCCGGCTGAATCCGGCGGATTCCAGAAGCGAAAGAGCGCGGGACTGATCGTAGAGATACTGGAGTTTAATGCCGCCGTTGTAATAGGGGTTAGGTTCAGGGAAAAAATCGAGCTTGGGTTCCGCAAGCCCCCGGTATACCTGACTGATGATCCGGTCCCGGTTCAGGAGGCAGCTCATGGCCTGACGGAATTCTTTTTTGATGAACCATTCATAGAAGGGAGCGTCCCTGTTTACCGGGTTCTGGTTGAAGATCCACATGCTGGCGCCCAGGGCGCCTTCCGCGTTGAACACCGTATAATCGGTACGGAAGTTCTTCCCAAAGAGGCGCTGGAAGAAACCGGCGATACCGGTTTTGGCTTCCCGGAACCGCTTGTTGACCAGCTCGTCCAAGTCCTCCGGGCGCGGGCCGTAGGATTCAGTATCTCCCTGCTTGAACAGGAGGAGCCGGGTGTTTTCGTCCGGGATAATCCGGGCGATTTCTTCTTCGTAAAAGGGAAGGGAAAGACCGTTCCCGTCCTTCTCCCAATAGGCGGGATTCCGCTTATATACCAGCCGCTGTTGAGGGGCGTATTCGACAAGATGCCATTTTCCCATGGAAGGGATGGTCTTGGGATCGGTTTCCACGCTGAAAAGATCCAGTACGCCTTGAGCGCCCCGTTCCCGTTTCGCTTCCTCATACCCCATGCGGGGGGCTATGTTCCGGTTGGTCGCAAGGAGGGGATCGGCCACGATGCGGGGAAAATGAAAGACAAAGCGCCGGCCGTCAATCTTTTCGATAGTAACCCGCTCCTCTGTCCCGTCCAGCATGGTTACAAACTGGCTGTTATAGGTGGAACTATGAAAATCCGGGTCCCCCTCAATCTCGTTGTACCAGAAGATGATGTCGTCGCTGGTAACCGGAACCTTCTTGTCCGAGCCGTACCAGGTCCAGGAGAGATCGTCCCGGAGGGTGCAGATCACGTCCAGGGTTCCCGCGTCTTCGTCCACGATGATCTCTGGGGAGGCGCAACGGGGCTTCCATTGCCGTGCAACCGGATCGTAATCAAAAAGGTAATCCTGCATGGCGCCTACCACGGCTCTGGTGGGGCTGTCCCCTTCGGACACCTGAATATTGAAACTTTTGGGGTCCGCGCTGACAACGCCGTTCCAGGTTCCACCCAGCCTTCCGGGGACAAATTCCTCACTCCGCCAGGGTTTACTCACGGTTTTGGCGAGAATATCTTCCAGACCCTCAAGCCCCAGGGCATTGATATCTTCTTCCGACAGTTCCTCGTTCCCGGAGCAAGCAACAAGGGAAAGGGAAAAGAGGATACATAAGCCCAGAATGGGAATACATCGTTGTTTCATAGGTTTATCTTAGCCGCCGGAGGGAGGGGTGTCAATTAAGCGGGGGTCCGAGGGTTCCAAACCCCCGGCGGGGGCGAAACCCTCTATACGCACCGTTAGTAACGGTCAATACCCCCCTCGTTATTCTATCGGAACGCCCCCGACAACCGTGATCCGCCCGTCGGTAACCGGGAAGAGCGGCTCACCATAAGCCTTGATGGCCTCGATAACCACGGAGGAGAGCAACAGGGAAGTGTTAAAAGGATTTTCGGATCGGGTAAGAACCGTATAACCGTCCCCACCTCCCAAGAGGTAATCATTGGTGCAGAACCGGTAGGTCTTTTCAGGGTCTACCGGTTCGCCGTTGATAGTCAGGTCCTGGAGCTGTCCCGTACCGCTGGTATAGTCGATGGTATACCGTACTTCCTGGGAGACCTGCGGCCAGCCCCCGGCGCCTTGGGGAATAGTGGCGATAAAGTTAAAAAGTTCCAGGATATCTTCACCCTTGAGGGATACGATGAAAAGGTAGTTCTCAAAAGGAAGGATAGTGAGAACCTGTTCCCGGGTGATGGGACCCTGGGGCAGTTCCGCCCGAATATTCCCCCCGTTATGGAAGGCGAAGTCTATGCTCTGGTTATAAACCTCCCGGAAGTACCAGACATTGGCGTCGCAGATACCGTCTCCCAGGGCGGTCTCGATTTTCCGGGTCAACCGGTCCCCGAAGACAAAGGGCTCCGCCGCCTCGCCCACTATCTCTTTCAGGCTTTCGGCAGCTTCGGCAATATAGGGCGCCAGCATCTTTGTAACCTCCGGGTCGGGACCTATGGCGATGGGATGCCACTCAAAGGCGGTAAGCTTTCCACCGGTTACGGAAAGTTTACCCTGGCCCACGTATTTACCCCATTCGTTGGCGGAAACAATATAGGTGTTCCCCCTCTTGAGAGGAGCCTCCATGTAGGAATGAGAATGGCCGTCAACAATGATATCAATACCCGGAACCGCGTCCGCCAATTCCGGAGAAGTGATATGATCGGCGCTCTCCTTCACATCCCCGATATGGGTGAGGCCGATTACAATGTCCACCTTTTCCCGGTTCCGCAGTATCCCCACCACTTCCCGTGCGGCGTCAATTTCGTTGATAAACGTAAGGCTGGGATCGGGGCTGGCGATCTCCTGAGTTCTGAGGGTGGTAATCCCGAAAAGGCCTACCGTGAACCCGTTATACCGTTTTACGATATAGGGGGTATTCCCCAAATAGTTCCCTTCAGCGGTCTTGATGTTCGAGGAGATGAAAGGGAATTTGGCCTGATCCAGTTGTTTAAGCAGCTTTTCCTGGTTGCCGTCAAATTCGTGGTTACCGAAGATCCCCGCCTCGTAACCCATGATGTTATAGGCCAAAAGATCGGGTTCCGCAGCGAACATATTAGAAAGGGCGCTGCCGGTATTGATATCCCCGGCGTCTACCAAAAGTACCTGGGGATTGACGGCCCGTACCGCCTTGATGTAGGCCGCCCGTTCCGCAAGCCCTCCCCGTCCGTTGTTGGGAAGCACCGTGCCGTGGTGATCGTTGGTATGCAACAAGACAAGTTCATACGTAATCTCCTGGACGGGAGCCGCCACCGGGGTAGTATCTCTTACGGGCTCTCCTATCAGGGAAAAGACCGGCAGAAATAACAACGCCGCAAGGGTAAAAAAACTAACAATCCGTTTCATAATGTACCTCCTGATCCCCAGGTCGTCCGGGCAGCCACAACCGCTAAAACCCGGCGCCGCAGGGTCCTTACTACCATAACAGAAAATTTTTTATAGGTAAAGAGATGGGTGAATAACAAGGGAAAAGGGCCTCGAATTTGCCTCCAATCCATAGAGCGCGTTAAATATACCATTGCTGTTTTTTTCCTGAAATGCGGTGTACTATAAGCAAGCTGCGGACTTGCCGGGAGCAAGTCCGCAGCTTCCCCCTCCCCGCCTTAAAACTCCGCGAGCCTCGCATCTTCAAATTCCTCCTCAATTTTTTTAGAGGGCTTCGCGGTAACAAGGCTTACGATCCAGATCACCACGCAGGAGAGGATAAAGGCCGGAAGAAGTTCGTAGACTGCGAACACGCCGCCGGCTTTGGCGATAACGTTTTTCCAAAGGATAACAAGTATGCCGCCGGCAAGCATACCCGCAACCGCGGCGGGGAACGTGGTCCGTTTCCAGAAGAGACTAAACAGAACCAGCGGTCCAAAGGCAGCGCCCAGGCCCGCCCATGCGTAGGAAACTACCCGGAAGATGGACTGGTTACCCGACAGGGCAATGACGACGCCGAACAGGGTTACCGCGAGCATGGTGATACGGGCTGCCCACATAACTTCGGCGTTAGTGGCTTTCTTCCTGAAAATATCTTTGTAAATGTCATTCGCCAGGGAAGACGCCACGATGAGCATGTAGGAATCGGAGGAACTCATGGAAGCCGCCAGTATCCCCGATATGACCACCCCCGAAAGAAGCGGCGGGAAGAAACGGATAGACAGGATGATAAACACATTTTCCGCGCTTGCCGCCGATAGCAGTTGATCGCTTTGTCCCGAAAGAATGGCGCGGCCTATGATGCCGATGAGTACCGCCGCGGTCTGGGCCAGAAAGCACCAGATGACGGCGATATTCCGGGAGGGACGTATCATAGCGGTTTTCCTGATCGCCATGAACCGTACCAGCACCTGGGGCATACCAAAGTAACCGAGCCCCCAAGCCATGGTAGACACAATAGTAAGGAAGCCGTAATCCGCGCCGGGACCGAACAGGGGAACGCCGTTTGCCGTCTGTTGTACCCCGTTGATCACCTCGGGAGTCGCTATGCCAAAGAAATCGGTAAACCGGGGAAAGTCCGACAGGCTGGCGGCAATGCCGCCGGCGCCGCCGGCATACAGAAACGAGAAGAGCAGCAACAGTATCAGTGCGCCTACCATCAAGAGGCCCTGCATAAGATCCGTCATGCCGACGGCCAGGAAACCGCCCAGGAGGGTATAAATCATAACTATGGCCGCTCCCAGGATAACCATAGCGGCCATGCCGGCGTTAAAAAAATAGCTAAAAAGTTTCCCGAAGGTAAGGAACTGAGCGCCCACATAAATCGAGAAAAATATCAGACTGATAAGGGCGGCTATGGCCAGGAGTATTCGTTTCTTGTCATGGTAGCGGTTGCTGAAAAATTCAGGAAGCGTAATAGCGTTGTTCGCTATTTGGGAATAGGAGCGGAGCCGTTTTGCCACCAGCGCCCAGTTTACCCAGGTGCCGATGAAAAGGCCCAGGGCGGTCCAGAACGCCTCGCCGTAGCCGGTAAAGTAGGCCACACCCGGCAGTCCCATCAGGAGCCAGCCCGACATGTCCGACGCCTCGGCGGATATGGCCGCCAGCCAGGGGCCGAAACTCCGTTTTGCCAGGAAGTAGTCTTCCGGGCCGCTATTACCGCGCCGGGCGCACCAGATTCCGATGATGATTATCGTCACCAGGTACGCGCCAATGCCGATAAGCCTTTGAATGTTTTCAGATCCCATACGTTCCTCCTTTTCCTAACCAAACGGTCATGTTATTTCTGAACTGTTCCTTATATCTTTTCAAACAGAAGGGCCGCCTGTTCCCGAATCTGGTCCGCCATGCCCTGATAGTTGGACTTGAGAGCGGACATGTTCTGGTTGTAGAAAGCGACGAACGCGGGGTCCTGGAAGGGATCAAGCCGCACCTGCCGGCCTATGCGGCGGGCAAGCTCCTCTTCCTTCTGGCGCAATTTGGGAGCGTATTGGCGCTTAATCGCTTCCTCGTATTGGGCGGCCTCGTCCAGATACCGGGCCATGGCCTGGATAAACTGTTTGTACAGGGCGGCGAACCGGTGATCCCCTATGATAGTTTGCAATCCCTTACCAGCCGTCTCCAGCCGTTTTTCGTCCTCCCTGGCTGCGGGAAGGGTGATTTGCGCGTTAAGGACATCGAAAATCCCCTGTTTGAGGGCGGCCCGCTGATCCTTGGGGCATTTTTTAATCCCCTCTTCCAAGGACCCGCTTCCCGCAAGGAATTCATTGGCCAGCCGTTTCCCCTGCTGCCGGGCTTCAAATTGTTCTATGCCGGTTTTGTCGCCTTTAACCGATTCGGTCCGTTCCAGCGCTATCTCCAGCGCGCTCTTTATCCGTCCCATGTCGCACTCCCTTGTTCCACCGCGTTACCCGCGTCGGTTGTTGTTTGCAATTAGTATATATCAATACTTCGCGGCCAGCCGCCGGAGCCTCGATCCGCGTGAAATTACTCATTTCTTCATACGGCCTACGCGAAGTCCCCTCAGACTCCTAGTTTACTCATTCTGAAGGATGTTCGGCAATCGGGATAAACCGTGAACCAGTACAAAGGGCGTCCATGGGGACATCCCAAGGATCGGCGGGAACACGGGGCAGGATTTGCATGTCCGCGCAAAAACCGATCTTAAAGCAGGGGCCCCTTTTTTCGACGAAAAACCGGTCGTAATAGGCTTTGCCATGACCCAGGCGGTTCCCGGCAAGATCGAAGGCCATGCCCGGAACAACGGCAAGAACGGGAAAGTTCTGAGTTTTTAATGGTTCCGCCGGCTCCGGCGGTTCGCGTATGCCAAAGGGACCTGTTTTCCACAACTCCGCCGCACGAAGGACACGGCAAAACCTAAGCCTTCCACCCTCAGTCCGGGGAGCGAAAACTTTCTTACCCCCTTCCAGAGCGGCTTCAAACAAAGGCATCGTATCTATTTCAAAGGGCGTCGAGAGGAAGAGCAGGATGGTTCCATACCGGTTCCAGCGGAACGTTTCCCGCAACAACCGGCCCGCCGCCGCTCCTTCATCAGATAATTGGGAAGGCGGCAGGATTTTCAGACGGCGCGTCATTTCCGCCCGTAAATCCGGTTTGGAATTAATTTGCATGACGAAAAGCCGGGATATACCTCCGCGCAGGATGCGGGAAGGTCAGATTGGCCTGGTTCCCCCGGTTTTGAGTCCCCCCTCGTATAGCTTTCCGCAGGCCAGGAACATAGGCAGCTTGGTTCCTCCCAGAATGATGTCCGATTCTTCGGCCATATCGATCATGTCCCGGCTTGGACTTTTCCCCCGTACAAAGATGATACAGCGGATGTCTAAAAGTTCCGCAGTTCGGATAACCTGGGGATTTACCAACCCTGTCAACAGGAGTACCCGGTCTTTGACAAACGCCATGACGTCGCTCATCAGGTCCGCCCCGCAAGCCGAGGCAACTACCAAATCCGCTTTATCTTTGCCACAAAAAAACTGCCCTTCTACAATAGTTACTGCTTCCGCTACGGTCATTATCGCTCCCCTGTCTACTAACGTATCATAAAAATTTATCCGTTTCAATGCTCTATCACTCCCTGTTACAACTAACACGGTGAATTTGAAATTTCTGACGCGGCGGCTCGGTAATTCAAAGGTAACCGTTCACGGGTCAACTAGGCATATTTAAGAGAGAATGGTATGGTTCCATACCCAAATGCGCGGACAAACAGTTTTTCAAATAATTCATCACCGAAACGTTCTGCATACCGCATGTCGTGTATGCCGTCCAGAAACGCTCATGCCATTCATTGCCCGCTGTCCCGCGGCTGCCCTGCGTTACCGCCCGGTCCAGAACACTCTGCCGTATCGTCAGTTCCGCGGG
>JAIRLK010000170.1 GCA_031259515.1 Treponema sp.
ACGCCGCTTCTATCGCCAGCCTCCTCCTTACCACCGAATGTGCCGTTACGGACATCCCAGAGAAGAAGGATGCTCCCCCTATGCCCGGCGGCGGCGGAATGGGAGGCATGGACTACTAACAAAACCGGGCGCGGTATAAACTGCGCCGGTTTGCAGGACTGTGCAGACAGCCCCGCAGAGGACCGCCCGCAAGGGCGGTTTTTTCATTTATACCGGTAAAACGTGTACCGCAAAAACGCTGCGCGGGAAAAATTGGAATTATCCATTGCCATAATCCCCAAAAAAGGCCACACTGGGAATATGCGATGGTGGGATTCAATCCGGCAAGCGGCCGGACCGGCTTTACAGGCGGCGGGAGAAGCGGCAGGGAAATCAAAGGCGTTTTTCCGAACCCGGCGCAAGTTTGTCCTGATATACTGCGCCTGCATGGTGCTCCTCAGCCTCTGCGCAGCGGCGATTATAATGAGTATCCGGGGGAATGCCGGGACGGAGAGCAGCCAGGAGTTGAGCGCGGCTTTCAGTCCCCGGAATGTCCCGCCTGAAGAGTTTTTTTTACCTGATGAGCCGGATTTTCTTCCCGAAACGATTCTGGAACGGGAAAGGCGGGAATCCTGGACCGAGGAAGACGCCCGGCCCTTCTGGAGGGATCCTTTGGATGACGGAACCTTCGACTATACGGAGTTGATGAGTAGGGTGATCGATGATTTGATGGAACGGGCGCCATGAAGCGCCTGGGCTTATGGGTATTTTGTCTTTTATTTTTTTCCTGTACGACGGTTCCTGCTATTGAGCCAGGGACGGAACCGGGCGGCCCGGCGGCGCCTTTGGAAACGCCGACGCCTGCCGGCATTGAGGCCGCCAGGGAAGAAGAGGTTCCGTCGGTGAACTGGATCGATGAAGCGCCGGCGGAGCGGGAGGAACTTCCCGACGTGGAACCGGAATTTGCGGCGGCTTCAGTCGCCGCTTCAAGGGAGGACCTTCCTAACGAGGAAGAAACGCCCGAAATCATGCTGCCCATGCCGTTTCCGGTGGGTTTTTCGCTGGAGGCATCAAATGAAGCCGCCGTCCTCCCTGAGCCGGTTTTTCCGGAACCGGAGGAGGTGCCCGAGACGGTGGCTGCGCCGATTCCCGTGCCCCGTCCCCCGGATTCCGAACCCCTGGTACTGGATCCCCCCCCGGTTTTGGACACGATCGCCCTCCCTGAGCCGGTTTTTCCGGAACCGGAGGAGGCGCCCGAGACGGTGGCTGCGCCGATTCCCGTGCCCCGTCCTCCGGATTCCGAACCCCTGGTACTGGATCCCCCCCCGGTTTTGGACACGATTCTGGAACCCGCTCCCGAACTGGTCCAGGTCCCTCCCCCAGGGCCGGCGAATCCCCCGGCCCAGCCTCCTCCCCCAACGCCATCGTCCGTTCTTCCGTCTGAACTGGTCCAGGTCCGTCCCTCCGCGCCGGTGAATCCCTCGCCCCCGGCCCAATCTCCTCCTTCCAACCCGTCGCCGCCGCCGGTTCCTCCATCGGAACCGGCCGCAAGGCCCCGTCCCGTGGAGCCGTCATCCGGCATAGGGCGGGAACCGCTCCCCTTGCCTGCGGCCCCTGTCTCCAATCTTCCTGCCCGGGAACCGCCCGCTCCTCCGGCGCCTTCCCCTTCAGAAGCGGAGATTGAGTATTCCCGGATTGTCCGGGCCGCTGTGGGCCAGATTATAGAAATTCCCTTCCAGGGGGCCGGCTGGGTGTACCTGGGAGAACTCCGTTCCCGCCTGGGCGTCGCCTACAATTCCCGGCGTTCCGATCCCGAAGGACAGACCTTCATCTTCCGGGCGGAGGAACCGGGGACTTTTGGGCTTAAATTCTACAAGCAGGATTATGTCAGGGATTATATCCTGAACGATTATGTTCAGGTGATTGTTGATGAAACTCCCGTACGGGAACTCTTCGCGCCTTCCAGAGACCCCATCCGGGTGATCAGTGCGCCCCGGCGGCCGTACCTTCCCGGAGAAGAGCCTGCCGCCGAAGCCGCCGGTATCACGGACCGGGCCGGGGACAGCCGGACAGAGGATGCTTCCGTTGCAACCGCAGTTCCTTCCGGCAAAGCAGAGGCTCCGCAGACGCCGCCGGTTCAGACGCCGGGGCCGGCGGACCGGGATGACGACAGCATAGTTCCGGCAGCTCCGCCAAGGTCCCCAACCGGGGACCAGGCCGCAACCGGGGACCAGCCCATTGAGGATGGCGGTTCCGCGTTACCGGAGGAGGATATGCTGCCGGAGGATTACTTCCGTAAAGCCCGGGAGGCTTTTGAAGGGGGACAAATACAGCCGGCTCTGGTGATTCTGGACCAGTTTCGGGAGCGGTATCCTCAGGGCGGCGATGAAGCATGGTGGCTTTACGGTCAGTTCCTGGAAGCCGCCGGCCCCGCCCGCAACATACGCCTGGCCCTGGATTACTACCGCCGCCTGGTACGGGACTACCCCCAAAGCCCCCGCTACAACGACGCCCGCGGGCGCATCGCCTACCTGGAAAGATTCTACTTCAATATCAGGTGAAGAATCAGATGAAGAAATTGCGGTATGACGCCCGGGAAGGCCCCGCCGGATAGATGGAAACCGGCGGGGCCAAAGAATTGCGGGCCAAAGGCTAAAAAATCAGAACGTAGGGGTGGAAGAGA
>JAIRLK010000119.1 GCA_031259515.1 Treponema sp.
AGACGCCCTGCGAGCGGCTGCTTGAATCACCGGAGGTGTCGGAGGAGAGCAAGGCGGAACTAAGGCGGCGGAAGAACGGCTATAATCCGGTGGAATTGAACAGCCGGTTGAACGGGGCAGTGGAACGGCTCTTGAAAATAAACCGGGAAAAGGACAAAGTGAAACAGGCCTTCCGTGAGGGGGCAGGACAGGCCGAAGCGGTCTGATTTGGGCCAGGTTTTAGTTTTGAGGAACCGACCCCTTTTCGGCTAGATTAATTTTGAGGCAATGCGAAGACTTGACACAATCTTCACTACAGGGTATGCTTCCTGTGAAATATTTCACAGGAAGGTATGATGATGGCGATTCCGCAGTCTTCAAAAGAACGGCTCCTTCAGCTTCTGCGATTTCTTGAACAGAACAAGGGCGCTCCTCTTACATCCGCCGAAGCGGAAGCCTTGACCGGCTGGTCAAGCTGTACCATCCGCAAGGACATTTCTTATCTTTCGGATAGAACGCCAGGCGATACGACGGAAGACGGAGAAGTCCCCGGGCAGAAGGTCGGGAGCGTTGCCGGGTATGTACCCGAGCATCTCATCCCCGCCATCAGGAAGGCTCTGGGCCTGGATCGCCGCCGCCGGTTCTGCGTGGTGGGTCTGGGCCGGCTGGGTTCCGCCTTCCTCAACTTCCATTCCTATGAACTTGATGAATTCGAGCTTGCCGCCGGGTTCGACACCAACGTCAACCGGGTGGAGATCCTCAAGTCTCCGGCGCCCCTGTATCCGGCCTACAAGATGGCGGAGGTTATCAGCCGCTTTTCCGTGGAGATTGCCTTCCTCTGCGTTCCCGAAGACGCCGCCCAGTCCGTCGCGGAAAAACTGGCTGCCGCCGGCATACGGGGCATCCTCAATTTTGCCCCGGCGGCCCTCAAACTCCCTCCGGAAATCGTGGTCCGTAATGTCTACGTGGTGGACGAACTCCGGGCCCTCGCGGTGCGGCTCAAATCTTCGGGGGACCCAAGGCCCCTGGGGACAAGTCCCCTTAGCGGGGGCGTTACGGGGGCAAGGTTGACTGCTATCGCGGTCAATTCAAAACCCGTAGAGAGGGGTAGCGGAGGACCGTAGAGCCGGAGCGAGGGGTCGGACTTGCGGGGCAACTCCGCGACTTCCCCCTCTTTAACTTGTTACTGCGTGATTAAATCAAACAATTAATTTTAAGGAGTATACTCTTATGCGTGTATACAATTTTTCCGCCGGACCATCGGCGTTGCCCGTACCGGTATTGGAAAGGGCTGCTGTGGAAATGACCGATGCCTACGGAACCGGACAGTCCGTGATGGAGATGAGCCACCGGTCTAAGGACTTTAAGCCCATCATCGAAAAGACAGAAGCCCTGCTCAGAGAGCTTATGGGCATCCCTTCCGGGTATAGAGTGCTTTTCCTCCAGGGGGGGGCGTCCCTTCAGTTCTCTATGATTCCCCTCAACCTGGCCGCCGGGGAACCGGGAGCGGCGAAGAAGCGGGCCGTCTATGTGGAAACCGGCGTTTGGGCAAAGAAAGCCGCTGAAGAAGCGGCCAAGTTCGTGGATGCGGTTACCCTTGCCTGCTCTAAAGACCGGGCCTACGCCTATATCCCCGAAGCTCCGGCGCCTGACCAGGGAGACGCCTATTACCACATCACCTTGAACAATACCATCGTGGGGACCAAATGGGCCGGCCTCCCCGAAACCGGGCAGGTTCCCCTGGCGGCGGACATCTCAAGCTGCATCCTCTCGGAACCCCTGGATGTCGCCAAATTCGGCGTCCTCTATGCTGGGGCGCAGAAGAACCTGGGTCCTGCGGGAACCACGATAGTCATCATTCGGGAAGACCTCATTGGCCGCGCTCCCTCATGGACCCCAGCCCTGCTCAGGTATGACATCCACGCCAGGGAAGGTTCCCTGTACAACACCCCTCCCTGCTACGGCATCTACATCATAGGTCTGGTCCTGGAATGGCTTAAAGACCGGGGCGGGGTAACGGCCATAGCCGAGGAAAACCGAAAAAAGGCGGCCCTGTTGTATGACTACCTTGACGCTTCCCGCAATTTCCGCTCCCCGGTGGAAAAGCCTTACCGGAGCCTGATGAACATTCCCTTTGTCCCTGCCGATCCCGATCCGGAACGCCGTTCCGTACAGGAAACCCGGTTCGTCAAAGAAGCCGCCGCCGCGGGCCTGGTGAACCTGGCCGGGCATCGTCTGGTTGGGGGTATGAGGGCCAGCATCTACAACGCCATGCCCCTAGACGGGGTAAAGGCATTGATTCAGTTTATGGAAAAGTTTGAAGAAACCATGAAGTGATAGAAGCGCATGATAGATTGAAGGAGTGAGCGATGTTTCGTATAAGAACGATGAATAAGATTTCTCCCCTGGGGCTGGATCTGTTTTCCCGGGATACCTATGAAGTGGCCAGTGAGATTCCCCATCCGGACGCCATTCTGGTCAGGAGCGCGGATCTTCACGCCATAGAAATTCCGGGCAGCGTTAAGGCCATTGCCCGGGCCGGCGCGGGGTACAACAATATCCCCGTAAGCTCGTGCAGCAGCCGGGGCGTGGTGGTCTTCAACACCCCGGGCGGGAATGCCAACGCTGTCAAGGAACTGGCTATTGCCGCCATGCTTATCGCGTCCCGAAACATCCTGGGAGGGGTAAATTGGGCGGCTTCCCTTGCGGACAAGGCCGATGAGGCGCCGGATCTGGTGGAAAAGAGCAAGTCCGCCTTTGAGGGACCGGAATTGAAGGGTAAGACGCTCGGCGTTATCGGCCTTGGCGCCATAGGCGTGATGGTTGCCAACGACGCCGTTGCCCTGGGGATGGAGGTGATTGGCTACGATCCCTATATCTCGGTGGACGCCGCCTGGAACCTGTCCCGCCAGGTCCAGCGAGCCGACACCCTGGAGGGGCTTTTAGCCAGGGCCGATTACGTTACCCTTCACCTCCCTTTGTCAGAGACAACCAAGGGGCTTTTGGATGCCGAAAAATTCAGGCTCATGAAGAAAGGCGCACGGATCATCAACCTTGCCCGGGGCGGCCTGGTGAACGAGGCGGATATTATCGCCGCCCTGCAAGCGGAAAAACTCGGGATCTACGTTACCGACTTCCCTACCGCCGAACTTTTGGCGTGTCCCAAGACCATCTGTATCCCCCACCTGGGCGCTTCCACCCCGGAAGCGGAGGACAACTGCGCCATTATGGCGGTACGGCAACTCATGGAGTTCCTGGAGTCCGGGACCATCCGCAATTCCGTCAACTTCCCCCGGTGTAAGCTGGACCAGCAGGCCGCGCACCGGCTTCTGGTGATTAACCGGAACATCCCCAACATGGTGGGACAAATCACCACCATCCTGGCTGCGGAGGGGATTAACATCATGGACCTGATAAACCACCACCGGGAGGAATACGCCTACAACATCATCGACACGGAGCAGGCTATTCCGCCGGTTACCCTGGAGCGGATTATCGCGGTAAAGGGAATTATCCGGGTCAGGAGTATACAGCGCGGACGCGAATGATCCACAAGGGAAGCCGGGCTGTCCGGCTCCCCTTAGTACCTGAGCCTGTTCCAAAACCCGCGCCGGAGTTCCGAGACCCGATTGTTCTACTAAATCCCTATACCATGAGGTTTTAGAACAGCCTCACGTAAGAAGGAGTTTCCCCGCTTTGCTTAAACCGGAAGTTCCCTGGGTTCTACCCCCAAACGTCCGGCGGCTTCCTGGGCCGCCTTGACGCCGGCGATGACAACTGACGTCAGGGGGAAACCGGCGGAAGAAGCCGACTCCGCAAGACGCCGGGCCGCTCCCGCAACCTCTTCCTCTGTAATATCGATCAAGGCCCGGAGTTTCATCTCCCGGTGGCATGAATCCACCCCATAGAGGAACCGGGAAAAATCAATGCTCCCCTTTTCTGCGGCGGTTCGGGGCAGGGTTTCCTTGGCGTACCTGCCTATGATCGCCTTTTCCAACATATCCTCCAGAGCTGCGGTATCCGTTGCGGACGGTCCGGCCCGGTCCCGCAGAATCGCGGTAAACGCCCCCAGGGAGCGGAGGGGAGCGGGATCCCGGTAGGTGGAAAGGTTGAAAACCTTCTCGCTCCCGTCGGCGGAGGCAAAGGCGCCATAAGCGCCTCCCTTCATCCTGATGTCCTCCCAAAGAGCGCCGGTGGAAAGCTGATGACCCAGCACCGTCTCCGCTACATGTTCCCGCCGGGGAAAGGCCGCGCCGGGAAGGGCCAGGGCCGCGAATCCTACTTGCAGGGAAGGGGAAGCGTAGACTTCCGCCTTGACCGGCCCGGTTTCCGGGGGAAACGCGAAGGAACCCTGTCCCGGCAGACCAGCCAGACCGGCGGGGTTACGCGGCTTGGGAGGGCCAAAGTCCCGCCAGCGGGTTTCAAGATGTTTACGGATTTTCTCCAGGGTTTCCGCCGAACCGGTCAGGTTGGCGATGAAACCTCCGGCCCTCAACCGGTCCCGTATCGCCGTAAGTTTACCGCAGACTTCAGCGGCATCCAGATCGGCAACGGCATGGGCAAACCTGAGCTGGTCAAGGCCGGACCAGAGTTCATCCACCATCCGGCAACGGGAAAAGCCCCGGCTTGCACGGCCTGCGGCGTAGGTGTGTCCGTGAGGGGCCAAGGACAGATCCGCGTCGTTTTTCATCTCCAAGACCAGGTCCCGGATACGTCTGAGGTCCGAAAAATCGGCCTCGGTGATAAGGCGCAAGGTCAGGTCCAAGGACGGGACTATCTTTTCGTCCAGGGCTTTGACCCGGTAGGTAAGCCAATCCCGGCCCGCCAAGTCCAGGATACCCACAGGAGTGGGGATAGTACGGCTCCCCCCTTCAATGATGGAACCGTTTCTCAACACCGCATGGAGATCCCCGACGGTACGGGCAAGGAGGCTGGAAACTTCCGCATAGCCCATCCCCGGAACGCCCACCGAAACCACCGTCCGGGCAAACAGGGGCAGCCAGGGGTAATCATCGCCGTCAAGAATATCCACCGGAAAGGCAATGTCGGCGTAGGCTATGCCGTTGGTGAAAAAGTCGTGGACCAGCACGGGGGAACCCCCGGCTGCCCGGATTTCCCGGGGAATCTTCTCCACATCGGGGAAAAGATCCCGCCGGGAAAGATGGGGAATCGCGGTCAGGGCCTCGGCACTATCCCCCCGGCTCTGGAGCTGTTCCAGTTCCGCAGACTTTTCTCGTATGCTCCGGCGTTCATCCTCACTCAACGCGGCTTCCTTTTCGGCAAGTCTGGCCGCCAGCGCCGCCTCCTTAGCTTCCCAAAAACCCTTCTGGGGAACCACCGACACCAGGGCCCGGTGCGGGTTATCCAGCAGGTACTTTTGGATAAGAGACTCAAAGAAGCGGCTGTCAGCGGCAAGGCGCGCCTTGAGCCGGGTAAACCGGGGCGTAAAGAGCAGGCTGGCCCAGGGCTTGGCCCCGTGGAGCCAGCCCCGGAAGGCCCGTTGCAACCAGACCAGGGAATAGGGCGCTCCAGCGCGGCGTATCTCCCGGTTGGAAAACTCCATAGCCAGCAGGGCGGCTTCGATCTCCTCGTGGGGAATGCCTTCCCGAACCAGCCGTTCCAGTTCGCCCAGAATCAAAGCCTCAATGCTTTCACTTGCGGTCTCCGCCGGCACCCCCATAAGCCCGGCGCAAAAGACGGTCTCCCGCAGGTCGGCTTCCAGGCCGGAACAAGGAGCCAGATCCTCTCCCAGCCCGGATTCGATGAGGAGCCGGGTTAGGGGGGAACCGTCATGGCCCAGGAGGATTTCGGCAAGCGCCGAAAGCGCGAGGGTCTCCTCGCTGTCCGTGATGTCGGAACAGAGCCAGGAGAGGCTCACCGTCGCCTTCTCGCCCGCCCCGGCGGGACAGGGAATACGCAGGGACCGGGGAACATCCCACCGGGCGGCTTTGGGGATAGGAGACGCGGCAAGGCCCCGGCTTAATCCCGCGAAGAAGCGCTCGTTCAGGAAGGCAAGCTGCTTTTCCGTGGGAATGTTCCCCGCAAGGAACACCCGGCAGTTCGCCGGGGAATAGCGGCTCCGGTGGAATTCTTTAAGCCCTTCCCAGGTAAGGTCCGGAATACACTCCGGGTCTCCGCCTGACTCCAGGGCGTAGGGGGTATCGGGCATCACCGCCCGGACGGACCACAGGTTAGCGTAGGTATCCGGGGCAGAATAAGCTCCCTTCATCTCGTTGTACACTACCCCGGTTATCCCCAGCCGTTCAGCCGCGCCGGATTCAGGAGACGGACCATCGGAAACGAATTCCAGGCGGCTCCCTTCCTGCATGAAGGTCCATTCCGAAAGAAGAGGCCTGAACACGGCATCCCCGTAGACCGCCATAAGATTGAAGTAGTCGTGTTCGTTCACCGAACTGGCGGGGTACAGCGTCTTATCCGGAAAGGTCATAGCGTTGAGGAAGGTCTGGAGGCTCCCCTGGGCAAGTACCAGGAAGGCGTCTTTGAGGGGGTAACGCTCGGAACCGCACAGGACCGAATGTTCCAGGATATGGGGCGCGCCGGTTGAATCTTCCGGCACGGTCGCAAATCCAAAGGCGAAAAGATTTTCGGGATCATCATTGAAGATGTGAAAGACCTCCACTCCCCCGGTACTATGCCGGGCCCAGATGCCCAGGGCGTTTAACTCCGCCAAATCCAAAACTTCAAGAATCTCAAACCCGCTGTCCAGCACGGTTCCGGCTTGTAAATCAGTCTTCATACACACATCCTTATCATATTGTTACGTAATCACATCTTCGTCGGTACGCAAAAGAATTTTTCCGTTTTCCCGCCCTAACCTGAACCATGCCAGGAAGTCCCGGGTAACCGCTTCCACCTCAAATTTTGGGACTGGCCCCATGATTTCCCCCTCCTCCCGTATCAAGGTCCGCCGGTTGGAAGAAACATTGGAGAGTATCTTATTGGTGAATTCAGGCAAGCGGCCTTTGAGGAGCAGGGCGACGTCCCGGTCAGTCATGGTCTTGAGTTTTTCCTGTATAGGCCGGTTATCGGCTTCGATCACGTCGTCCAACGTGTGGAGCCGGTCTTTCAGATTCCGGCCTATGTCAGGGTCTTCCTCCTCAAGCTCCTCAAGGAGCCGCTCTCCAAAGGAATTGTCCGCGTGTTTAAGGATGGCGGTAAGGGCATCCATGCCGTCCACAGTGGCCGGATGGCTGCCGGCGTCGGCCTCGGTAATATGCCGGGCCTTTTCCCGCAGAACGCCGGCTGCCCGCTCAAGTACCTCCGGGGCTACCTGGCCTGCGTGGGCAATACGCCTGATGATTTCCAGCTTCCGGTCCGGCGGCATAACGGCCAGGACCGCCGCCGATAGTTTGGGGGAAAGGCGGGAAAGCACCAGGGCCGCCACAGCCGGGATCTCTTCCCGCAAAAGAAAAGCCACCTGATCCCCGGAAAATTCGTTCAGAAAATCCAGGAGGTTCTCCGCCGCTTCGGGAACGGTCCGCCGCAGAAACATCTCCCCCTGCACAGGCCCGAAGGCGGCGTAAAGGAGCCGCCGGGCTTCCTCAATCCCGCCGGAAGCCCGTCCGGTATACCCGCAGGAGGAGCGCAAAAGGTCCCGGAACTCCTCAAAGACGGTTTCCGCTTCCTCTGCGGTAATCCCCCGGATAGTGGAAATTTCCTTCGCTATTGCTTCAACCTGTTCCGCATCCAGCCCCGATAGTATGCGGGACGCCTCATTTCCCCCAATCAGGATGAGGAATTTGGCAACCCGCCGGTATTTGGACTCCCCGTCTCCCGCGCCCGGTTTCTTCCCCAGCCGGCCCAGCCCTTTGCCGAGGGCCCCGGTCTTGAGGAGCCCGTCACCCAGTCCGGCCCTAGACGCGGAAGCGGCGGGACCGGATGCCGGGGGAGACGGCGCAGGCTGCGGCGCGGGCAACCCGCTTTTGCCAGCCGCCGTATCCGTCGGCTGGGACTGCCCTAAAGTCCGCTTATATGCATCAATACCCCGGCGGAGACTGCCGCCGCTGGGGGGGATAGTACGCGCCATACTTCCGCATACTACGATATTTTCGCGGTTAGGACCAGGGTATGGGAAAATAGATGCGGCCTACGGCGCTTTTGCAGGAGACGGTGAGGCTTCACACCCTACCCGGTCCCTCCATACTTCCTGTCTTTGATCTTTACCCGCTTGGCTTTGGTCCTTAGGGCCTCAATGTACTATCATGGTGCAACGCGGCAAACGATTTTTTTAGGAGCGGACGCATGAATACTCTGGAAGCCCTCTTTGATTCCCTCCGGGAGGCTCAGGTTGAACTGTCCTTGCAGAACCGGCAAAAAAAGGACGCGGCCCTTGCGGGGGCCATGTCCGC
>JAIRLK010000227.1 GCA_031259515.1 Treponema sp.
ACGCTTTTCGATTATATGCCTTAACTTCATATCCTTCCGGAGAAGCTAAAACAGCCTGCAAATATTCTTTTACCCGAATAGAATTAGAAGGATCTCCCCTCATAACATTTTCAGGTTTAGTATTCAGGTCTTTATTAGCTTGAATTGAAGCGCATCTCATAAACAGCCATAAAGACATAAACGCTAAAAATAATTTTGTAGTTCCCGTTAACAAAATACTCTTCCATATAAACAGAAACTATCTAGCATCTGAATCCGGCAAAGTAAAGCGCAGGGCGTACTCCTCCACGCAAACTCTCCGGCGCCTCGAAATGAGTGAAATTACGCATTTCTTTATACGAATTACTCTAAGCCCCCCACAGTCTCCTAACCGCCGACCCGCCGGCTATGTCGTCCAGCGTCTTTGTTTCTTCCGCCAGAAATATCCCCCGGTATTCCTGCCGCCGCTTTTCCTTGAGCTTGTCAAAAACCTTCCGTTCCCTGGAGGCTTCCAGAAAGACGCGCCTAGCCTCTTCCACCTTGAGTTCCGCTTCGGCGGCTTCCTTGACAAGCCGGTCCCGCTGGGCGTCAAGCCTGCGTATGTAGAGGTCGTAGCGCAGAATCTCGTCCGAGCCATTTCCCGGGGCAAAGCGGCAGGACGCGGCCTTTACGCGGGCGGCGGCTACGGATTGTATCTCCCGTTCTAGGGCGGTAAGGATACCCAGGGCGCGGCCAAGTTCTATTTCCGCTTCCTGTTCCCGGTAGGCGCGGATTTCAAAAATTTTCTCAAGATCAAACCTGAAACGTTTCATACCTTAATATCCAATGCGGCAACAGTCCCCGGTACCTCGCCCCGCTCATAAACGCCGATTTCTTCCGGAGGAATTTCCATGCCCGCTATACCCGCCATGAGCGCCAGCGTTTCCGG
This sequence comes from Treponema sp., assembly GCA_031259515.1. GTDB lineage: Bacteria > Spirochaetota > Spirochaetia > Treponematales > Breznakiellaceae > JAIRLK01. The sequence goes on from JAIRLK010000227.1 coordinate 908, forward strand.
CATGGAGGACGGCTCTTCAACTTCCTGAATAAGCATTGATTCTATCGCCGACCGCTTGGCAATGGCCTCGTCTATAGCAGAATTAGTACCCGCGTGATAGGCGCCCACGTTGATAAGGTCTTCCGCCTCGGCGTAGGCAGCCATAAGGCGGCGTATATACCCTGCGGCTTTGTTGGTTACCGGCCCGGACACCTTAGGCATAAGGCGGGAAACGCTTCCCAGCACATCTATCGCCGGATAATGGTAAGACTGGGCAAGACGGCGGGACAGCACGATGTGGCCATCCAGGATGCCCCGCACCGTATCGGCTATAGGCTCGTCCATATCGTCCCCTTCCACCAACACCGTATAAAAACCGGTGATGGACCCCTTTTCCGAAGTACCGCTCCGTTCCAAAAGCTTGGGCAAGGAATCAAAAACACTGGGAGTGTACCCCCGTGTAGCGGGAGGTTCGCCGGAGGCAAGCCCTATCTCCCGCTGGGCCCGGGCAAAACGGGTTACTGAGTCGAAAAGCAACATCACGTCCAGCCCCTGATCGCGGAAATATTCGGCTATGGCGGTGGCCACATACGCGCCCCGCAACCGCGCAAGAGGAGACGAACTGGAAGGGGTAACAACCAATACGGACCGGGCAAGTCCCCCAGGCCCTAAGTCATTAGCAATGAAGTCGTTGAGTTCCCGGCCCCGCTCCCCTATAAGGGCGACTACATTGACGTCGGCATTGGTATTCCGGGCTATCATCCCCAAAAGGGTGGTTTTCCCCACGCCGGAACCAGCGAAAATGCCAACCCGCTGCCCCCTTCCTATGGTAAGAAGGCAGTCTATAGCCCGGATGCCGGTAGAAAGACGCCGGAGGATACGCGGGCGCCTCGCTGCATCCGGCGGGTCTGCCAGGGCCGGATAGCGGAGAACGGCGTCAATACCGCCTTTCCCGTCGGCGGGATTTCCCATGCAGTCCAGTATGCGCCCCAGCAGCTTGTCCGACACCGGCACCTCAAGCCGGCTTCCGGAAGCGACGACCCGGTCCCCCACCTCAATGCCGTCGGTCTCCTCGAAGGCCATAAGCTGAACCGTCTCGTTCCTGAGACCCACCACTTCGGCATGGATGATCCCCCGGCCCTTGGGCGCTTCAATACGGCAAATTTCACCGACGACCGCCTGGGGACCCCTGCTTTCTATGAGGAGTCCCTGCACCCTGGTAATATGTCCGTTACATTTGACCGTATCGGTATTTTCGGCCGCTTCAAGGTATTTCGCCAGCATTTCCCGCGTATTAAAAGGTATTTCCTCCGGATGCGGCAGGACTCCCGCCGTGTTTAGATCGTCCAAAACCGGCGCCATCCTCATGCTCCTTCGATGGCGGGAGTGCTTTTCACCTTGCCTTTAATGGGAGATATGGCGAGAATCTTGTCCTCAAGTTCGGCAAGCTGACTGGAAATCCGCGCATTTATCTCGCCAAAATCAGTTTCGATAACACAGCCGCCCGGTTCCACCGTGGAATCTTCCATTACCTGTATGTCGTTGGCGCCCTCCACCATTTTGATGAAGTCTTTAATATGTTCCGTGGTCAGTTTAACGTCTATCAGATTCACCCGTATCTGGATGTTCCCCCGGGCCTTGAGCTTTCTAAGGGCCTGAACCACGTTGGAAATAACTACCGTGCGCTGACTTTCGGAAATAACCTTGATCACCTTGCGGGCTATGAGAAGCGTCAGATCGATTACCTGCTGCTCCGTTTCCTCAAGGATCTCGGCTCTTTTGTTTTGCACCCGTTCCAGAACCGTGCGGGTCCGCTCTATGAGCCGCCGGACTTCCGCCTGGCCTTCGGCAAAACCGGCTTCCCGTCCGGCCTCCCGGCCTTCCACTTCGGCCTTTTTCCGCCCGCTTTCAGAAGCAGTCCGGGCGGATAGGGCTAACTCCTCCGCCTTGTGTTTCGCCCCGGATGTAATACGATCCGCCTCCGCTTCCGCGTCCCGTTTGACCTTTTCCGCCTCACACCGTCCCTGTTCCCGCTCCTGTGCGGCTCTTTCCTCCGCCGCTTTAACGATGGCGTCCGCTTCCGCCCGGGCCGCATGGAGCATGGTCTCTTTTTCAGCTTCCCACCGGACCTTAAACTCCTCCGCTTCCCGCCGCAGTTCGTCCGCCGTAGGCCCTGAGTATTCTTCGACTATCTCGGACATATCCGCTTCTTCCTGGGCGGAGGAATATTCCAATTCAGAAACCGAACCGGAAGGAAGTTCAAGAAAAACCGTAGAATCACTGACGATGACTTCGTCGGGCCTGAATACCGCTTTCGCCATGACCTATACCTACACAACCATTTCGTCTTCGCCGGAACGGGCGATAACGATCTCGCCGCTGTCTTCCAGGCGGCGGATGATAGAAACGATCTTCTGCTGGGCCTCTTCCACATCTTTAAGCCGAACCGGCCCCATGAATTCCATGTCTTCCTTGAGCATACCCGCAGCGCGCTTACTCATATTCTTGAAGATCTTATCCTGCACTTCCGTATCCACGGATTTAAGCGCCTTGGCCAACTCTTGGGAATCCACTTCCCGCAAGACCTTCTGAATATCCCGGTCCCCGAGGAGCACGATATCTTCAAAGACGAACATACGCTTCTTAATCTCCTCCGCCAGTTCCGGATCATCGTCTTCCAACGCCTCAATGATCTGCTTCTCCGATGCCCGATCCACCAGGTTGAGGATTTCCACGATGCTCTCCACGCCGCCAGCAGTGGTGTAGTCTTCGCTGGACAGGGTGGACAGCTTCTTTTCCAGAACCCGCTCCACTTCCCGGAGGACTTCGGGACTCGTCCGGTCCATAGTGGCGATACGCCGGGCCACATCGCTCTGAACTTCATGGGGAAGATTCTGCAAGATAATTGAAGCCTTATTCGGCTCAAGGTAAGCAAGAATAAGGGCTATGGTCTGAGGATGCTCCTGTTGAATGAAGTTGAGGAGATGAGCGGGATCGGTACGACGTATGAAGTCGAAAGGCCGCACCTGAAGGCTTGAAGTAAGCCGGTTGATGATGTCTGCGGCCTTCTGATTTCCCAAGGCTTTTTCCAGAAGTTCCCGGGCATAGTCAATACCCCCCATGGTGATGAACTGGTTGGCCATCATGAGTTCCTGGAACTCCTGGAGTATCGCGTCCTTCTGTTCCGGCTCTATGGATTCAAGCCGGGCAATCTCAAAGGTGAGGGTTTCTATCTCGTCTTCCCTCAGATACTTGAATATCTCCGAGGAAATATCCGAACCAACGCTCACCAGAAAAATCGCGGCCTTCTGCCGGCCGGTAAATTCCTTGCCGCCCTTTTTCTTGACTGAAGAAGAGCCTGAACTCTGGGACAAACCGCTTGCCAGGGCCATCTTCTATTCCTCCATCAGCCAGGTTCTGATAAGCTGGGCCACATCCCCCGGATGTTCTTTCGCCATATTGATGGCGTTCTCGTGGAGATCCATCCGCCGCTTTTCTTCCACCGACATGGAAACGTCCACCCCTTCGTTCTCCGCTTCCAGGAGGGCGCTTTCACGCATGGCCTGTTGCTGCCGGGAAAGTTCTTCTTCCCTCATCCGCCGCCGCTTTTCCATTTCCCGGGAAATCAGACGGAATACCACAAAACCTGCCAATAGTACCGCTATCCCAATGAGGAGGAGCAGGAAGGTTTGCCGTATCTGCTGCTCCCGGAAATAGGCGGAGTCTTCAGCCCCGAATTCCCGGGTCCGGTCAAACCGGATGTTCTGCACCGTTACCGAGTCCCCCCGTCCGGCGCTGAAGCCAATGGCATCCCGAATCAGAGCCTGGGCAGCGGCAAGGTCCGCCGCCGGTACCGGGGTATATTCCCGTTCAATAGAACCATCAGCCTGAAGCACCGGCTTTTTTTTCTCATCGTACTTCCACTTCCAACTGCCGTCTATATTCACCGACACGGTTACGCGGTCTATAGCGGGACTCTTTTCCTCCTGGATTTTGCGGTTGTTGATCACCTCGTTATGAGTATTGGTAGTCTGGGTTACCTCGCCGTAGAGATTAGACATATCCCGAAAGGCGGGGGCAGTCTGGCCTTCCACCCCCGGAGGGCCTTCGGGGTTAAAACCCGTTCCCTTCCAGGCGGTATTGGAAGTAGACTGGGAAATGGTAACGGATTCGGTAAATTGGGAATCGTCGTAGGAAAGCCCGGGGGTCCTTTCCTTCAACGTGATGGGATAATACTCTTCGGTATCCACCGCCTTCTTGGACATATCCATATCGATCTTGATGTTAAGATCCCGAACCCGGTCGGCGGTAAAAATCTTCTGGAGGGATTTCAGGATGTCTTTCCGGTACTGGGTTTCCAGGTCCCGTACAATCTGAGTTTCCCGCTCAATGCGGCTCAGGCGATCCCAGTCGGAAAGACCCTTAAAGTCGTTTAAAACCAACCCGTTCAGATCGGTGATGCCGATGTTGTCGTCCGTCAGGCCCTCTACGGCGAATTTGAGGATCTTCTGGATGCCTTCGATCTTCTTCCGGTTTTGGGTAATATCACTGCCGGGCTTTGGCGTCAGGATCACACTGGCGCTCACCGGTTCCTGATCCGCCAGGAACAGGGTCTTTTCGGGAATATTGATGATGACGCTGGCATCGTCCACGTCGTCCAGGGCCTTAATGTGTTCCGTTACCATGCTGGTAATGGCCCGGCGTACATTCACTTTCCGTTCAAAGTCGGTGATAGTCCACCGGTCCCGGTCAAATATGGCCCAGGGATCGGTTCCCGAAGGGATCATATCTTCCCGAATCAGAATGGCCCGCATACGCCGGGCGGTCTCTTCATCGTTTACCATGATGATTCCCGCCGGGGATACCGTGGTTTTAACGCCTTCCTGATTAATCCGGGTAATGATCCGGTCCCGGGCCGTCTCGTCCCGTATAGGCGCGTCAATGACCGGCGCCATATTGGGCGATGAAGAAACTGCCACCAGAACGGCGATACCCCCTATAGCAATGACCACAACGGCTACAAGGATGATTTTCTGTACTATAGACCACTTACCCCAAAGAGCCGTGATTTGTCCCAGCAGTCTTTTTATGAACTCGATCATATTCTCCCCCCCCAGAAGAAAACGCAGCGACCCGCGCCGAAAAAACCCGAACAGGTAATTTCCACGCCGGTCTCAATTATCTTGTATTTATTATATCTCGCCACCCCTGGACAATACGGTTCAGTATCGTCCTGGTAATATTGAGGGACATATTTGCTTTAGCCTGAGCTATGGTGATGTCATGACTGTCAACGGATTCGGGATCGACGATGGCCTGTTGGATAAGGCTGTCGGCGAACTGTTTTTCCGCGCTGACCGTGTCCAGCGCCCGAAGCATCGCATCCTCAAATACGCCGGAGCGGAGTACCGATTCGGCGCCTATCTTGTCTCCCAATTCCGAAACCGCCCCTCCCCTGCCGGGGACCAATGCGCCGCCGCCAACGGTATAGGGGCCGTTTTGGGGGACCAGGTGTTTCGGATGGGTTATCGTCAGGGGAACCTTATCGCCTTGTACCAGGGCAGGCCGGTAAATCGTCATCTGTTACCTCCCGCCTATTTCCAGAGCCTTGAGGAACATGGCCTTAGACCCGTCTATGATGGAAGCGTTAGCTTCATAGGCCCGGGACGCGGCGATCATGTCCACCATTTCGGTTACGATGTCCACATTGGGCATCTCCACATATCCCGCCCGGGGACCGGTCTTGATGGCATCCGGATGGGTAGGATCGTACACCAGCCGGAGTTCCGTCGTGTAGTCTTTCTGTACCTCCGCAACCCGCACCCCTTTGCCCACGCCGTTATCCAGTGATTCGGGAAGGAAAGGGGACCTCCAGTAGGGTCCCTCCACCCTGGGCCGCAAAACTACCCGGCTCCTCCTAAACGGACCCCCCTCGGCGGTACGGGTAGTTGAAACATTAGCCATGTTGTCGGCGATCACATCCGTACGGAACCGCTCGGCGCTCATTCCGGAAGCCGCTATATTAATTGAACTGAAAAGTCCCATATCCTACTCCTACCGCAACGCTAATTCTACCTGGGCGAACTCAAAAGCCTGACTCTGGGCCATGAGGGTATAGGCCATCTGATTTTCCAGGGCCAGCATGATTTCCTGTTCCGGGTCAACATTGTTCCCATTGTTCCGAGAGGCGCTGAGGTAATCCACCACCCGCCGGGGTTCCACATCCCGGTAATCCTGTTCCCGCCAGTTGGGAATGTGCCGGGGATCGGTCAACTTCAACTCCAGAGGCGGCTTCTGTTTTTCCGTATTCAGAACTTTCTTCAACTCGCTCTCGAAATTGACTTCCGACCGTTTGAAATTAGGTACCCCCGCGTTCGCTATGTTATTGGCGATGACATTCCGCCTGACGAGATTCGCGTCCATAGCCCGATGAAGCAAATCTACCGTCTTGGAAAAACTATTCACGTTCATTCGGTTCTTTCCTCTCTTATATTCATCGGTACTTTTGAAGCGCGGATTAAGGAAAACATACCTCAATTCTGAAAGTTAAGAGGAAGGGGAAGTCGCGGCAGCATCGTTGCCGGCCCCTCGCTCCGGCCCTCTGCGGGTTCCACTCCCGCAAGGGAACTTTCCCCCAGGGCCCAAGGCCCCCGGAGGTTTGGAACGGCGTCTCAAATCATAAAATATACCGCCCCAAATCCTGATCGGTTACCAAATCGGCAAGCCGCTCATTGACATAGGCCTTGGTAATGGGAATTGCGGCCGGGCTTATGTCCGGCGCCTCAAAGGAAAGGTTTTCCAGTAGGGCTTCCATAATAGTATGAAGCCGGCGAGCGCCTATGTTCTCAAGTTTGGAATTTACCTCCGCAGCCAAGGTCGCCAGATATTCTATCGCTTCCGAATCGAATTCAATGTCCACCCCCTCGGTGGCCAAAAGCCCGATGTACTGTTTGGTCAGGGCGTTCTTGGGTTCCGTGAGTATCCTGAGGAATTCATCCTTGCCCAGGGATTCCAACTCCACCCGCAGGGGGAAACGGCCCTGAAGTTCGGGGATCAGGTCCGAAGGTTTGCTCACATTGAAGGCGCCGGCGGCGATGAAGAGGATGTGGTCCGTATTAACCGGCCCCCACTTAGTGGTAACGGTAGCCCCTTCCACGATGGGGAGTATGTCCCGCTGTACTCCTTCCCGGGATACGTCGGGACCGCCGCCCCGCTCTCCCTTGACCGCTATCTTGTCTATCTCGTCAATGAAGACTATGCCCGTCTCTTCCACCCGCTGCCGGGCCTCATCACTCACCCTATCCCGGTCTATGAGTTTTTCCGTCTCTTCGGCGATAAGGATTTCCCGGGCGCGGCTTACGGAAACCAGCTTCTTCTTCTTGTTGCCCCCAAAAAACCCGGCTATCCCGGAAAGACTCGATTCCAGCTCTTCCAGGCCGCCGCCCATCATTTCTATAGAAGGAAACTGAGGGGTCTGGTTCACGGTGATTTCTACCATACGGCCTTCGAGTTTCCCGTCCTCTAGCAGAGCCTTGAATTTCTCCCTGAGGGAATTGTCGTTCTTGCCCCTCTTCCGGTCGTTAACCGCTCCTTCGGCTTCCGCTTCCGGGAGAACGTTGTCCCCTGTCCCCTTTTTTTCGCCGGCCTTGTCCCGCCGGACCGGGATGCCCACCTGTATAGCCGCCCCCATGAGGGCTGGACCGGACCCGCCCTCATTACCCGGATTAATGGAGTAGACCCCCATGGGCCGTACCACCGGCGCGGCGCCCGGCTTACTATCCGCCTTAGCCTTTTTCCCTGTTCCCGGAAGCAACAGATCGAGCAGGGCTTCCTCGGCCCGCCGTTTGGCTTCCACGGTAACGGATTCCTGCATCTCCTGTTTTACCATCTGAACACCCGCCGCCATAAGATCGCGGATCATGGATTCCACGTCCCGGCCCACATAGCCGACTTCGGTGTACTTGGTGGCCTCTACCTTGATGAACGGGGAACCCGCCAGCTTCGCGAGCCGCCGGGCTATCTCGGTCTTGCCAACTCCCGTGGGACCTATCATAAGGATATTCTTGGGGGCTATGTCTTCCCTAAGTTCCGGATCAATTTTAAGCCTGCGTATCCTGTTCCGCAGGGCCACCGCCACCGCCCGTTTCGCTTTCTTCTGTCCAACGATATATTTATCCAGCTCAAAGACGATCTCCCGGGGGGTCAGGCGATCTAGATTCTGTTCGCTTTTCTTCTCACGTATCATTAAAGTTCCTCCAGGGTGATCTGATTGTTGGTATAAATACAAATGCCGCCCGCTACGCCCAGACTCCGCTCTGCGATTTCCTTTGCGGTCAGAGAGCTTCCGTCCAGGTAAGCCAGGGCCGCCGCGTAGGCGTAATTACCGCCTGAACCTATGGCCAGGGCATCGGTCGCCGGTTCTATCACATCCCCGGTGCCGGATATAAGCAAGGTCTTGCTTTTGTCCGCCACCAGGAGCATGGCCTCAAGGCGTCTCAGGCTGCGGTCGGTACGCCATTCCTGAGCCAGCTCTACCGCCGCCCTGGTAAGGTCCCCGGAGTATTCCTTGAGTTTCGCTTCAAAACGGTCAAAGAGGGTGAAGGCATCGGCAGTCGCGCCGGCAAAACCGCAGAGTACCTTGCCGTCCAAAAGACGCCTCACCTTGCGGGCGTTGTTCTTCATCACCGTTTCCCCAAAGGTTACCTGCCCGTCGCCGGCCATGGCGACTTTGCCGTCCCTGCGTACCGCTATCACGGTGGTAGAACGGACGATGGGGCGTCCAAGGTCCACAGGGCCATAAACACTGTTATTTCTCGCCTTTCTATTCATGTTATGTCCTTTCACTTCTTTATAAAACTGTCCTTCACCGGCATCCACCCCTCAGCCATCCCGCGAGCCGTGGGGATGAGCCTCCGAATAAATCCGTTTAAGCCCTTCAATATCCACATGGGTGTACCGCTGGGTGGTGGAAAGACTTACGTGCCCCAGGAGTTCCTGCACCACCCGTACATCGCATCCTGAATTGACCAGGTGAGTAGCAAAGGTGTGGCGAAGGGCGTGAGGATGCACGTTTTTATGCAAGCCGGACTGCTCCGCGTACCGGGAGATGATCCACCGCAAACCGCCGGTAGAAATGGGGCCGCCCCGCCGGTTGATAAAAAGACGGTCCGTGGGATGTTCCGCGGGGATACAGAGGGGGCGCACCAGGATCCAATCCTCCAGGGCTTTCCGCGCGTCCTCGGAAAAGAAAACGCACCGTTCCTTGTTCCCCTTGCCTATTACGCGGGCCCCGCTTAAATCCCGTTCTAGAGAACCCAGGGAAAGAGAAGCGGCTTCGGAAACACGCAGGCCCGCGGAATACATGATGAGGATCAGGGCCGTGTCCCGGGGCGGCCACAGTATCTTCTTTTCTTCCGGGAGTTCCGCGAATTCCGCCATTTCGTTTTCCCACAGAAAAACCGGCAGGGAATGGGGAATCTTGAGGTTCCGCAGGGCGGCGGAAGGATCGTCCATTCGGATATTCATCCGGATAAGCCAGCGGTAAAATCCCCGGATAGAAGAAAGCGCCCGGTTAATGCTGACCGCCGCGTTCCCTTGGAAACTTGCCTCGCCTATAAACCCCCGCACGTCGCCGATTTCCGCAGTAACCGGGTCGATGTTATGGTTCACGCAGTAATCCCCAAAACGGGAAAGATCCTGGGTATAGGCGCGCAGTGTTTCTACCGATACGCCCCGCACGGAACGGAGGTAGGTAAGGTACTCCCGCATTTTTACGGATTGAATGTTCATGTGGACCGCAGGCGGGCCTTCCCTCCGCGCCGCCGGGACACTCACGCTATTCTTCATCAAAACCACCCTTGGGTTCGCCTTCTTCCCCGTCTTCGGAATGGAGATAATCACACTCCGGATTTATGCAGGCTTTATGGGACCCGTTTTTCTTGTCGTATTTTTCCACCAGAAACTGCCCGCATTGGGGACACTGGATGTTGGTAGGCTTAAAGTGGCTGATAAAATCGCAGTCAGGATAATTGGTACACCCGTAAAACTCCTTTCCTCGGCCCCGTGTCTTCCGGGTCACGATGTCCCCGCCGCATTTGGGGCATTTCGCCAGAGGAATAGATTTGGTGTTCCGGCACTCAGGGAAACCGGAACAGGCAAGAAAGAACCCGAAACGGCCAAGTTTCTTGACCATGGGCTTGCCACACGTTTCGCACACATAGTCTGTTTTTTCATCCAGGGAACCCTTGTAGGATTCAAGGCTCTTCCCCACCTCGTCTACCCGGTCCTTAAAGGGATCGTAAAACTCGCGGATTATTTCCAGCCAGTTAACCTCATCCTTGGCAACCTCGTCCAGTTTGGTTTCTATTGAAGCGGTAAAGTCCACGTCCACCACATTAGGGAAGTATTCCACCAGCATCTTATTGATGAGCTTTCCCAGGACGGTAGGGATAAGCTGCTTACTGGACCGGGTTATGTAGTAGCGATCCTGCAAGACCGAGATGATGGGGGCATAGGTGGAAGGCCGGCCTATGCCTTTTTCTTCCAGGGTTTCGATAATGGTAGCGTCGGTGTACCGGGAAGGCCCCCGGGTAAAGTGCTGTTCGGAATGGAAGTTTTCCACCGTGATGTGATCCCCGATTTTCAAATCCGGATAGGGATTCCCCTTGTCGTCTTTGGAAACCAGGTGTTTCATCACCTTATAGAATCCCTTCTCGATGACCTTGGTTCCGGCAATGCGGAAGATCCCCTCCCCCGCCTTTATGTCGGCGCTCTGGGTCTTGGTCCGGGCGTTTTTCATCTGACTCGATACAAAGCGTTCCCAGATGATAGAATAGAGTTTGAGCTGATCCTTGGAGAGGTGATCCTTCATCTCGCCGGGGGTGTAGATGACGTAGGTAGGGCGTATACACTCATGGGCATCCTGGGCCTTTTTCCCCACCGAGTATTCCAGGGCCTTCTCCGGCAGGTCCTGGGGATACTTCTCCCCTATCCAGGCGCGGACTTCTTCCACAGCAACCGGGGAGATTCTCACCGAATCGGTACGCATGTAGGTAATAAGCCCCACACGGGAACTGCCTACGTTTACCCCCTCATAGAGCTGCTGGGCAATTTGCATGGTTTTCCTGCCCGTAAAACCCAGGCGGTTGGCCGCGGTTTGCTGGAGCTGGGACGTGGTAAACGGCGGCTTAGGTTTGATGGACTTTTCGGTCTCCCTGATGTCCGAAACCACACAGTCGGCGTTGGAAACCTGCTCCTTAATGGCGTTTACCGCCGCCTCGTTCCTGAGTTCCGGCTTGTTCCCCTGCCAGGACACCATCTGGGCGGTAAAAAGGGAACGCCCCACCCGGAAGTCCGCGTCAAGGGTCCAGTATTCTTCGGGGATAAAGGATTCAACTTCCTTTTCCCGTTCGCAGATAAGGCGCAGGGCCACGGATTGTACCCGGCCGGCGGAAAGGCCGTTCTTCACCTTCTTCCAGAGCAAAGGGGAAAGATTATACCCCACCAGGCGGTCCAAAATCCGCCGGGCTTTCTGGGCGTTTACCATGGACTCGTCTATGATCCTGGGCCTTGCCAGGGCTTCCTTGACCGCGTTGGGGGTTACCTCGTCAAAACTGACCCGTTGAATGGAAATCTTATCCGACTTCGCCATGATGGCGTTTTTAAGGTGCCAGGCTATGGCCTCCCCTTCCCGGTCCGGGTCGCTGGCCAGGAGTACGGCTTCCGCTTTCCTGGCGTCTCCCTGAAGCTCTTTAAGGAGTTTGGCCCTGCCCCTGACGGTGATATACTCAGGCGCAAAGTCATGGTCCACATCTATGGCCATCCGGGATTTGGGAAGATCGATCAAGTGTCCCTTACAGGCCTTTACCATAAATGAGGATCCCAGGTATTTCTCTATAGTTTCCGCTTTATGAGGAGATTCCACAATGACAAGGGTCTTTTTATTCTGATTCTTCACCCTGCTCTTCCTGCCGGGCGCTTTCTTTTCGCTCATCCTTGTCTGGGTCTTTGCCGCCATACCTGTTTCCCTCATAACCGTATATTCAGGGAACGCGCCAGAGACGATGCCAAGGCGGGTCCACCTGAAAGGATACTATCCACATTTTCCCCGCTTATTTCAATGCCCCATTCAATGAGGATCTCTCCCGCCCCCTCTATAACCCGTCCTCCGTCTTCGGCCAGGGCGCGGCATCCTTCTCCCCGGGGCGAAGCTATCCCGGCGGAAGCTATCCAAAGGTCCTTACCCTGTTCAAGGGCAAACTGAGCGGTGATGAGGGCGCCCGATAAAGCCGGCGCTTCCACGATAAGAACGCCCCGGGCCAGGGCGGCGATGATACGGTTCCGGGCGGGGAAGCGCCATTTAGCCGGCTCCGTCCCCGGCGGGTATTCGCTTATCAGGGCCCCGCCGTTTTCGAGGATGGCCCGGGCTACCCCCCGGTTCGTGGCGGGAAACACCATGTCCGGTCCAGACCCCAAAACCGCTATGGTTTTCCCGCCCCCGGCCAGGTTCCCCCGGTGAGCCATGGCGTCTATGCCCAGGGCAAGCCCCGATACCACAGGAACGCCCCCGCGCCCCAAATCACGGGCTATGTCGTAGGCCTGGCCCGCCGCGTACCCCGAAGGCCGGCGGGTTCCCACCACCGCCGCCAGGGGTTTTTCCGGATCCGGAAGCGCGCCCCGGTAAAAAAGCGCCACCGGAGGATCGTAAAGCTCCCGGAGCAGGGGCGGATAGGCGCTTTCAACATAAGAGGCCCACCCTATCCCCTGCTGCCGGGCCGCCCGGTCGTCTTTTTCGGCCTGTAACCTCAAAGCATCCATGGTCCAGGGATAGTCCCTTCGGGGCATTCCCAGAATTCGATGTATATCCTCTTTGGACAGCCGGGTAAGGTCTTCTTCCCTGTCAAATTCATTACACAGCCTGATCCGGCAAGGGCCGGAATACCCGGGTATTTGCCGGACGATTAGGTCCAAAAGACCCCGTCCGCTACCCATAATATGCTTCCATTATATGCCGCTTGTTCCGTTCCGCCTCCTGTTTCTTATCGGCATCTTTAGTAATTGAAAGAATGCGATCATAGAGTTCCAGCGCTTCCCGGTATTGAGACATCATATAATAGGCCCGGGCAAGAACAAACATCCCGTCCACATCGTTCTTCGAAAGTTCCAGGAACCGGACCAGATGGGGAATGGCATCCCCGGGCCGGTTAAGATCGAAGGTATACAGCACTCCCAGGGCATACCGGGGCCGGCTGTAGGACCCGTCAAGATCGATGGCCGTAAGGAACGCGGATTCCGACAGGGCGTAGTACCGGTCCCGCCGGCCCTCGCCTATCGTCTCCGGCGTTCCCTTCGCCACCCTGGCGGCGGAAATCCCCGTCATATACCGCAGGGCGGGGTCTTCGGCGTTGTAGTTCATGGCCTGTTCCAGGGCTTCCAGGGCTTCCAGGTGAAGCCCCCGGTCCTGGAGACGGACGGCCAGTATCTTCCAGTAAACCCCGGCCTGGGCCGCGTCCCGGACATGGGCTTCAATGCGCTTCTCATAGAGGGCCAAGGCATTTCGCAGGCCCTCTACGGTTTCGGGAGGTCCGCCCCGCCCGGAAATCCCGGCAATCCTCGAAGCCATGCCGCTGCGGGCCCGGCTTTTTTGGATGTTCAGAAAAAGAGTCAGACCCGCAGCAACGATCAGCAGCACAGCAAGGCCCGCAACCGCTTCTTTCCTGATTTTCATCACGCTCCGCCTCAGCCGGGGGAATCGGTATAGGACCGGAGTTTCGGCAAATAACGCCGGTGGTTTTCTCTCAGCATCGAATTATCCACATGAGTATAGATCTGCGTCGTGGCCAAATCCGCGTGGCCCAGCAGTTCCTGTACCGATCTAAGGTCCGCGCCTCCTGAAAGCATTTCGGTAGCGAAACTGTGGCGCAACGTGTGCAGCCGGGAACTCATGCCGACTTGCGAGGTAACGCCGGCGTAATTCTTCCATATTCCCTTTCGGGAAAGCCGTTTTCCGGTTCTGCCGAGGAATAGGGCGTCGAGCCGCCTGCCCCCCGCCAATACGGGCCTGGCCTCTTCAACGTACCGTTTAAGCCACGCCTCGGCTTCGGCGCCGAAGACTACCAGACGTTCCTTGCTCCCCTTGCCCAGCACCCGGGCTATCCCTTCGGAAAAAAATATATCCCCCAGGTTCAGGGCAACCGCTTCCGAAACCCGGATGCCTGAAGAATAGATGAATTCAAAAAGAGCCCTGTCCCGGAGCCCGGTGGGAGTCCCTGTATCCACGGAATTCAGCATCTCGTCGATGCGTTCCCGAGGATGTACCGCAGGAAGGCGCAGGGTTCTCCGGGGGCCTTCCAGAAGTTCGGCGGGATTATCGGAACGCAGGCGTTCCGCCACCATAAAACGATAAAAAGAACGGAGTACGGAAACCGCCTTTCCTACGGACCGCATATCAATCCCATCCCGGCTGCGGCGTAAATCCATATACCGGATCAGATCCCCTGCCTCCGCCTGTTCCGGCGTAAGCCCCTCGCTTTTAAGCCACTCTAAAAAAAAGCCCATTTCAAAGCGATAGGTTTCCACCGTCAGCCGGGCCCGGCGTTCCACCGAAACAAGATGGGAATAGTAGTGATCCAATAAGGACCGTTCCCTCGCCAAGCTAAACGCCCTTTCCGGCGGAACCGAATTTTTCGGCGTCTCTTTCCATGTTGTACTTCCGGTCCCGGAGCAGGGTCGGCACTTCGATGTCGTCGTCCCGGTAGCGGCGCCGCGAGAGGTATTCGGGAGTTCCCCTGGACCGTTCGGTAATGCTCAAGAACTCCCCGTACCCTATGTAATCCCCTTTCCCGGCCTTTGCCGTTTCCTGCGGCGGCTGCTCCTGTTCCTGCTTCGTAATCACGCCGTTCTTGAAGCCCGTAGCGATAACCGTTACCTGGAGCTTGTCCCCCAGGGAGTCGTCCGCCGATTGGCCGATGATGATGTGGGCGTCGGGATCGGCGTTCTTGGTAATGTAGTTCACCACCGCTTCGTATTCCAAAAGGGATATGTCTTCACTGCCGGAAACATTGACCAGGATATGCTTGGCCCCCTCAATGGAATTGTCTTCCAGCAGGGGGTTTTCAATCGCATTCGCGGCGGCCTGTTCAGCCCGGCCATCACCGGAACCGGAGCCTATTCCCATCAGGGCGTCGCCTTGATCCTTCATGGTGGTCTCCACATCCGCGAAATCCAGGTTCATGTCCCCTAAATTGGTGATAAGTTCCGAAATGCCCTGCACTCCCTGCCTGAGCACGTCATCGGCCATCTTAAACGCTTCTCTGATGGGAGTTTTTTTATCGACTATGCGCATCAAGTGTTGATTGGGAATGACGATGAGGGTATCTACCGCATTCCTCATCTTGGCGATCCCGTCATCGGCAAGCTGCATCTTGTACCGCCCTTCAAAGGCGAAGGGTTTGGTTACGACCCCTACGGTTAGGGCGCCGCTCTCCTTGGCTATCTGGGCGATTACCGGTGCGGAACCCGTTCCCGTCCCACCTCCCATGCCTGCGGTGATAAACACCATGCGCGCTCCTTTAAGGGCGTTGGCCAGCATATCCCGGTCTTCCTGGGCGGCCTGCTCGCCGATCTCCGGTTTGCCCCCCGCGCCGAGCCCGGAAGTAAGCGCGGAACCTATAGGCAGCTTGATCGGCGCCTTGCACTTATTCAGCGCCTGCACGTCCGTATTAGCCGCGATAAACTGTACTTGTTGCAATCCACATTCGATCATCCGGTTAACCGCGTTTGATCCGCCGCCGCCAGCCCCGATAACTTTAATAATAGTCGGACCAGGATCCGATACCATTCCGTCAAATACTTGGATATTGTTCATAATCCCCCCCCAAAAAACATTAGGCTTAAATTATTAAAAAAATTCTTTTTTGAGCCAATCCGCCAACCGGCTGAAAAGCGATGCGTGTCCTTTCTCCTGGGGATAGGATGCCCCGCCCCTTTCGGGAATACTCCCGCGCTCCCTGTCGTTCCCTTCAAGCACCAGCCCTACCGCGGCGGCGTAAGCCGGGGTACGGTATCCATCCACCAGCCCGCCCAATGAATTGGACAAAGGAACGCCGATTCTAACCGGTATCTTGAATACATAAGTAGCCAATTCCGCCGCGCCCAAAAGTTGAGCGCCCCCTCCAGTTAAAACTATACCCCCACCCAAAGGCCGGGTCAAGGGAAGACTCTCCAGTTTTTGCTTTACCAGGGTAAATATCTCTTCCATCCGCAACAGAATGATTCGCATGACGTGGGTGCGGGGAATGGGCAGGGGCGGACGGCCCCCGACGCCCGGAACGATGATATCGTCGTCCCCTTCCAGAAGCTCTTCCCAGCAACACCCGGCGTCAAGCTTGATCCGTTCCGCCGTCTCGAAGGAAAGATGAATAACTTCCGCGATATCGCCGGTAACCCGCGCCCCCCCCACCGGAACGGCGGTGGTGGAAAAAGGCGTCCCCTGGGAATACACCAGTACGTCCGTAGTGCCTCCGCCCAGATCTATCAAGGCGCAGCCTAATTCTTTTTCTTCCTCGGTCAAAACCGCCCGGCCGGCGGCCAGGGACTGGAGGACCAGATCGTTAACCTTGAATCCGGCGCGGTTAACGCACTTGATGAGATTCTGGGCGGAAGTAACCGGACAGGTGATGATATGGACCTCCGCCTCAAGGCGTACGCCTATCATATCCAGGGGATCCCGTATAAACTTCTGATCGTCCACAATATAGGACTGGGGGATAACCTCCAGCACCTGCCGGTCCATAGGGATAACTACAGCCCGGGCCGCCTCAAGGACGCGGCTGAGATCATCCTTCCCTATCTCCCGGGTTTCCCGGTTCTTACCGGTTACCGCCACAACCCCCCGGGAATTGATCCCGTCAATATGATTTCCGCCTATGCCGGTCCAGCAGGAATGAACCTCCTGGCCGCTCATCATCTCCGCAGCTTCAACGGCAGCCGCCACCGATCTGAGGGTGGCTTCGATATTTACCACCACCCCTCTCCGGAGGCCCGAAGACGGGATCATCCCCACGCCGGTTATTTCAAGAGTCCCGTTTTCGTTGCGCTCGCCGATAACAGCGCAGACCTTTGTCGAACCTATATCAAGGCCGACAACTAAATCATCGTTAGCCAGAAACGGCCTCCTTATTCCCTATACGACGCAGTGCCGGTCCGTAAATCAATGTCCCCGACCGATACACCGCCCGTTGACTCCAAAACATCGATCATCAGGATCATGTGCCTGAGCGTATCTTCATCCAAATCAGCATCTATCCGGAACCGTATCGAGCTGTGTACCGGGTAGAGAATCAAATCGAACCCGTCAAAGGTCTTTCTGTTTATACGGATTTCAGAAACTGCTGTCAATAGCTCGGGAAACGCGGCGCTTATCCGGGCAAGAGATGTAAGAAAGGGCTCAAACATCCCGGGAAGGCGGACCCCCAAAGCGGGTTCCGAAAAAACAAGGCCGGAAACAAGCGGTATTGACGAAGGAAGCATAGGAAAGCCGTCGTCATTCCCTATCTTAATAATCACCCCAAAACGGTCAAAGTACACCGGCCGCGTCCTGCCGTCTATTAGCGCCAAAGACATGGCCGTAATTTTTCGGGGTTCAAGCCGGATGCGCAACGTATCAGGGTACTGTTTAACGACCCGGGCGGATTCCACCAGGTAGAAATTTTCAAGCCTGTGGCGGATCGTTTCCACATTCACCGTCACAAAGGACGAGCGGGGGCTTATCCCAGCTAGGGCCAGGATGACCGCCTTGTCAAGGCTGGAAATACCCGACACGTCAACCACCGACAGGGGAAGCAGGGGCGTGATTCCAAAGAGCCAGACAAGCTCCGCGCTCAGGATACCGGCGACCACCAGGAGGACCCGTTTAAGCCGTTTATCCATGACCGAACCGCTCCCGGTTTTGGAAGGAGACGTCCTTTTATTCGAAAGGGTATACTCAAAGGCCAAAGATTACCTCTGCTTCTTTTCTATGCCGGGATACATTGGCGATTAAGCCAGCCATGATGAGAGTTGTAACCAGGGAAGAACCCCCGGCGGAAAAAAAAGGCAACGGGATTCCTGTGGCGGGCAACATTCCCGAGACCACAGCCACATTGGAGAGAACTTGGGAACAGATCATCGTTACCAGCCCAAAGGCCAAAAGACGCCGGAACGTATCTTCCGAACGCAACGCCGCCCGGTATCCCCGGCAGGCAAAGATGGTAAAAACCATGAAGAACAGCAGTATGCCCAAAAAGCCGAATTCTTCCGCATAGGAAGAAAAGATAAAGTCAGAGTGAATTTCCGGTACGCTCGCTATCTTCTTGGTACCCTGGCCTATCCCTTTTCCCCAAGCCCCGCCTGAGCTTATGGTCAGGAGGGACGACCGCACCTGATACCCGGCGCCTAAGGGTTCCCAATCGGGCCTGATGTAACTGATAAGCCGCCTAAGACGGTGTTCCTTGCTCAGTGCCAGGAGCGCCGAGATGGGGAACAGAATCATCGCGGCGCCAAAAAAGTAACGGAGTTTAACCCCGGCCATAAAAAAAATAAAAAGTCCGTTGGCGGCGATAAATAAGGCGGTAGAAAAATTATTCTGGCGATAAATAAGAAAGAAAAACACCGATGTTATGATCGCCGGAGGCAGCACTCCCCGGAAAAAGGAATCCCGCTCCCGCTTCTTGTCGAAGATGTGCGCAAGGTACAAAGGCAGTACCAACTTCACCAGTTCCGAAGGCTGGTAGGTGGAATCCAGTACGGTGATCCACCGGGAAGCCCCGTTTTTAGCGACACCTATTCCGGGTACAAAGGTCAAAGCGCAAAGCCCCATAGTTCCAAGCACCAGAGGAATAATAATCTTCCGTAAAAGCTTCATGGGGACAAAGGCCGCCGCGATAAAAAGACCGGCCCCGAGAAGGCCCAAACGAAACTGCTGTCCTATAAAATAATACCCATCACCAAAAAACCGGTCCGCAAAGGCAAAGGAAGAGGAATACAGCGTTACAAGCCCCACCCCCATCAGAAGGAAGGTACTGGCAATGAATACCTGATCAGAATAGAATCTCCGTCCGGGTTTTTCCATGTTTAACCGGTCAACCATGCCCCCCCCTTATTGTATCTTTAGCGTTGAAAACGCTATAATAGCAAAGAGTCCGCCGAGAATCCAGAAACGGATAACGACCTGTGGTTCCGCCCAGCCCGATAACTCGAAGTGATGATGGAGAGGCGCCATCTTAAAGACCCTTTTCCCCCTTAGTTTATAGCTGGCTACCTGTATGATGACCGAAGCGACCTCCAGCACAAAAACTCCGCCTATGATCAGAATGAGTATTTCTTTCTTGAGGATGAGAGAAATCGTGGCGATAACCCCGCCCAAAGAAAGGCTCCCTACATCACCCATAAAAATTTCCGCCGGGTGCGCGTTGAACCAGAGGAAGCCCACGCAGGCCCCGGCAACCCCCAGGCAGAACACCATTAATTCCCCTGCTTCAGGTATATAGGGAATTCCAAGGTAGGCGGAGTAATCCACCCGGCCCGAAATATACGCAAGGACCGCCAGGATAACGAAAACGAGCAACAGAAGCCCCGCCGCCAGTCCGTCAAGGCCGTCGGAGAAGTTCACCGCGTTGGATTCCCCCACCAGCAGCAACACCGCGAAAGGTATCCACAGAACCCCCATATCTACAACGGGGTTCTTGAAGAAGGGCACATACAACAGGGTAGTTTCCTCTCCACCGGAAAAATACAGAATCAGGGTGATGACCAGGGCGATGACAAACTGTCCGGCAAGTTTCGCCCATACCGGAAGCCCCTCCGAGTTATGCCGGGTAACTTTAAGAAAATCGTCGATGAAACCCAGCAGCCCGAAGCTCAAAAGGGCCCCCAGGGTAAGCCATATCATACCGCTGCCCCAGTCCTGCCAGAGGAGGACCGCGATAACCATCGAAAAAATGATGAACAAGCCGCCCATGGTGGGGGTCCCGCCCTTACCAAGATGGGTGGCCGGCCCGTCGTCCCGAACCGATTGCCCTATTTTGAATCGCTTCAGAGCCTCAATGATATGGGGCCCGAAGATGAAACAGATAAGCAACGTCGTCAAGGCCGCATAAGCGCCTCTGAAGGTCAAATATTGAAACACATTGAAGGGAGTAAAATACTTGACTAAAGGATATAAGAATTCCAGAAACACCTAAGGTACTCCTTCCGTCGTCATAAGCAATACAGCCTCACCATCGGAGCCTGTCCCCATCAACCGTTCCAGGGCGCAGCCACGGGACCCTTTAAGCAGGACCAGATCTCCGGGCCGGATATACTCTTTCACGGCCCGGGCCAGCTCACTCATAATATCGGCATGAAAGCTGAGTATTTTACGGCCTTCCGGAGTTTCGGCGGCGGCCAGGGCTTCCGCCGAAACCCTGGTTTCCGGCCCAAAGAAAAACACCATGTCCGCTTTTGAAGCCGCCAAAAGCCGGCCTATCCTGTCATGGGCCTCGGCGGAAGCCGCCCCCAGTTCCAACATAGAGCCGATGATATACACCCGGCGGCCCGGCCAGTCAAGGCCGTCACAGAAACCTATGGCCTCGGCCATAGATTCGGGGTTGGCGTTGTAGCAGTCCCGAATCACCGTTACCGGCCCACGGATGATCTCGCTCCTGCCGAACAGGGGTTTTACCAACGCAAGGCCTTCACGGATAGCCCGGGAACTCACCGGAACCGCCCGGGCAATAGCCGCCGCAGCCATGGCGTTCCTCAAGTTGTACTTGCCCGGCAGACAGAAGCGAACCGAAATCCCCTCCCATGTAATTTCGGCTCCCTCCAGTCCAAGATCTTCAACTTTTTGTAATTCCTCAAGGGTTTTAGGGCCGTAAAAAACAACCCGTCCCCGGACCGCAGCGGCCATAGCTTCCCGAAAATCATCGTCTTCGAAAATCAGAGCCGTTTCGGTTCCGGAAAAGCGGGAAAAAACCTGTGTTTTTTCCTCAAGAATCGCCTCACGGGAACCGAAATATTTGATGTGTGCGGTCCCAATCATCGTGATAAGCGCGATTTGAGGTTTAAGTATCCGGGCAAGCGCGGCGATTTCTCCCGGCTTGTTCATCCCCATTTCAAAAATACCCACTTCGTGATGGGATCTAACCTCGAACACCGACAGGGGAAGCCCGGTCTCGGAATTGAGGTTCCCCCGGTTCATGACCACCGGTTTTTCCCGGCCTATCATAGCGGCGGCGATCTCCTTGGTGGTCGATTTCCCGGCGCTGCCGGTACAGCCTATGCGCAGAAGCTTGGGAAACCTTTCCAGGTATACCCGGGCCGCGTCCTGAAGCCCCGCGAGGGTATCTTCCACCACGAGGAGGGATGCCCCGGCCTTACGGGCGGCATCTTCAAGGCCCAAGGAAGGATCCTCCAGGCGGGAACGGGCGACCATAGCGCAGGTAGCTCCGGCGTCAAAAACCGCCTTCACAAAACGATGGCCGTCGGTGGACATTCCCGGCAGGGCAACAAAAAGTGAAGCGGGTCTAACCGTCCGCGAATCAATATGCACCGACCTAAACCCCCGCCCCGATCCGGGGAAGGGGCGTAGTTCCCCGCCTATGGCCTGAGCCAGGGTCCCGTATTCCATCAGAAAGGCGTTATCCATCGTCTCCCGGCTCTCCCCGTATTTTTATCTGCAAAACCTCTTCGGGCTGTTTCTTAACCAGCCCCAGGTCTTTCTTCGCGATATTCTCTATACGCTCCGAAGACGAAAGCACCGCTATCCCCGCGATAAGCCGCTTATTGTTTTCCACCCACTCTCCCTGGACAGATTCCAATTTCTCGATCTCCCAGGTAAGTTCGGTATACTTGGCGGACTGCCAGGCGGCCAGGCCTAAACACATGGGGATCGTAAGGGTCAGGACATACAATAAAATTCTCCGGCTCATACGTTGTTATCCTCATCAAGAATTTTCTCCACCACCCGGAGTTTAGCATTGCGGGAAGGCGGATTGTTCCGCACTTCTTCATCAGTAGGCATAACCGGTTTCCGGGTCAGTAGTTCGAGAACCCGGCAACCATTACCTTCACATATCGGCGCATCCGGGGAAGAGGAAGAGTCCTTATTTTTCCCCCGGAAAAAATTTTTGACGATTCTATCTTCAAGGGAATGAAAGGTGATCACCCCCAGCCGTCCTCCCGCATTCAGGACCTTCAGGGCCCCTTCCAAAAGTTCCTCCAGGCGGTCCAGGTCGCCGTTAACGGCTATGCGCAGGGCCTGAAAGGTCTTGGTCGCCGCATGGACCTTCCCGCGCCGGTAAAAAGGCGGGACCGACCGCTCCACTATTTCCGCCAGGGCTGCGGATCCCGTAATGGCCCCCCCGGATCGGGCGGCCACGATGTTCCGGGCTATGCGCCGGGAAAAACGCTCCTCCGCATTTTTATAGAAGAGATCCGCCAGTTCCCGTTCCGGAAGCCGGGACAAAAGTTCGGCGGCGCTGGGCCCGCGGCTGGTATCTATCCTCATGTCCAGTTCTTCGTCTTTTCTGAAACTGAACCCCCGGCCGCCCCGCTCGTAATGATAAAAACTCACCCCCAAATCAATGAGGATAGTGTCCGGCCGCTTCACATCCCGGGGAAAACCGGCGAAAAAATCCTGAGCCCAGCCGGGATAATACTGAATTCGGTCCCCAAACTCTCTAAGCCGTTCTTTGGCCGCCTCCTGTATGTTCTTATCCGCGTCAATGCCGATAATCCTGAGATCAGGAAATCGGGACAGAAAGACATGGCTATGGCCGCCTTCTCCAAGAGTAGCGTCCACCATCAATTCACCTTCCCCCCGGGGAGCAAGATATAGTACTGTCTCCTCCAATAAAACCGAGGTATGAACTATTTTCATCGTTAATGCTATCCTAATGTTTCTTAAAAACGCCCTCTGTTATCTAAGAGCCTGTTGCACTTGTGGATTTTTGCATAGTTATACCGTGCAGGCTCTAAATAAACCTTTCACCATAAAGACCCCAATTTTTTAACTGCGGCTCGCACACCCTGCTCACAGAGCACCTCAAACTCCTTGTACGCTTCGACATCCCATAGCTCCATGTAATCCCCTTTGCCCATGATGGAACATTCCCGGCTTAACCCGGCGTAGTCTCTCAAGCTTTGAGGAACGGCAATACGGCCGTTCTTATCAATACCAGTCTCCTGCTTGGGGACAATAAACCGGTAATGCAACAAACTTGCCTCCTCCATATCCAGGGATCTGGGGTTCAGTATCTTTTCGGATAACTTTTCCCAGTAATCCGGAGGCAAGACCCAAATACAATGTTCAAGTCCCTTGGTCAGGACAAGAACAGGACTCTCAAGACGCTCTCTCAGACCTGCGGGAATACTGATACGGCCTTTATCATCTAAGGTATTCGTATAAATACCGCTAAATTTTACCACCGTTTTCGAGTTTTCCCCCTGTTTTACCACTATTTCCCCTAAATAATTATCATGAATACGGCTGGAGCCGTCAAGAAAAGAACACGACCAAAAAAAGAAAAACCAAATTTTTTCCTGCCCCAATACTACATAAGGATATAGGCTGTTTTTGCCTCACTCAGGCGGTGTTCGATACTACAAATCAGTATAACTACGAGCGTATATAGCGCTGTCTTGTATTTTTTTAGGGGGTCTCCGCCGGGCAGAACCGGGCGGTTTCCCGCTCAGACCCCCACAGACCCGGACATGCCCAGTTTTCGTACCACAGGTACGCGGCATCCGGTTCTTCAGGAAAAAGTTTCGATGGCAGTTTGTACGGTAAAAAACCGCCTAACCGGCGATTTTTTGGGATTTCATGCACGAAGCGCAACAAACTGCTAGATAACGTGAGGTGAGACAAAATAAAGAAATCCCACGAGAAAAGGAAGGGGGTTCTTATGGACGCAGATATTATAACAAGAATCTATTGTGATGTCGATGACTTCTGCACGGCTCTTGAAAGCTATTGTAAGACTCGTTGCTTACCAGAAAACAAAAAGAGCCGATGGTTTCCGGCAGGCCGTCTGTCCCTAAGCGAGGTGATGACCATCATCCTGCTGTTCCCTCTCAGTGGCTCCCGTTGTTTCAAATGGTATTACCTGCGGTGCGTCTGTGTCCAGCTTCGCAGATATTTTC
>JAIRLK010000133.1 GCA_031259515.1 Treponema sp.
CCCGCCTTCCTCGCCGAAATTGCCCGGAAAGGGGAAAAGATCATCTCCACTATCAAAGCCTGGAAGCATCCCGCAGTAAAGGAAGTCCGGGGCCGGGGCCTTATGACGGGTGTGGACATCGTAGGCGAGGCCGCCTCCACACTCGAAAAAGCGCTTGACGCTGGGCTGCTCTTACTGTCCGCCGGCCCCAACACCCTGCGCTTCCTTCCGCCGTACGTCATAAGCGACGCGGAAATAGAGCAGGGGCTTGCGATACTGCGCGGGGTTTTGTAAGCGGGATATATATCGTGATCCTTAATTATGTCCAGTTAACTTTCATTGCCAAAATCAAAAAAAAATCCGCCTTGCCTAATATGAGGCGTTCAAGGCGGTTAATACCAATCCCATTATGCTCTGTTGGGACATAGGCAGAAATATTTCTGAAAAGCAGGGAGAAAGCTGGGGCAATCAATTGTGCCGGTGCTTTCCAGAGAGTTACAGAAAGAATTCCCCGCGGTTTACTTTTATTAGCAATCAGTTCAAACTATCATATTGATGATAAGGAGTATTTTATCGACCTTTTGCTATACCACTGGGAATTACAATGCCTGGTGGCGATTGAACTGAAAATCGGTGGATTTCAACGTTTTACCACAATTAAAATATCCTCTTGACATTACGCGGCATTGTTGCCTGAACAGCCATTTTTTGATGTTTCTATCTCCTCAACGAGGAGAGAAATATTCTTCCACTGTATGCAAAAACTGTCATCCAGCCTGATAAGCACCGTAACCTTGTCCTTAGAACGCGGCAGGTTCTTGTTGCTCCTGAGTATCCGGAAATGACGGCACTCGAACCTCACGACATAATCGTTGCTTACAGTTCTCTCGTACTCACGGCACATAATATCCGCTAGGCCAGCGCTTCCCGGCGGCACATACGCATCCGCGTTCCGGCTATCGTTTCCGCGTTACAAAACATTTGACATCTTGTTTATCTTTCCTTTATCTCTAATTTATCATTTGCCCTTATTTTAACCTTAGCATTAAATAATATTAAACAATCGGAGGTTTTAATATGCGGCTGCGCATGGAAAGCGTCTACAAGAATTTCAAAGACAAGGAAGTGCTAAAAGGCATTACCGTTAGGATGGAAGACGGGGTGTACGGGTTGCTCGGCCCTAACGGGGCCGGTAAGACAACCATGATCCGTATTTTGGCGGATATTCTACAGCCCTCAAAGGGACAGGTGTTTATCAACGGCCAGGACAAAAACACCTGCGGCGATGAGTACCGGGCCAGGATCGGGTATCTGCCCCAGGACATGAGTTTCTATCCTGATTTTTCCGGGGGGGACTATCTGTGCTACGTTACGGTGTTAAAGGGCCTCCCGGCGGGGAAGGCCGAAACGCGGATCGCCGGGTTGGCCGCTTCCGTCGGGCTTGCCAACGATCTGCGCCGGCGCTGCGTCCATTATTCCGGGGGCATGAAACGGCGGCTTGGCATTGCCCAGGTGCCGCTCAACAACCCGCACATTCTCATTCTGGACGAACTCACCGCCGGGCTTGACCCGCAGGAACGGATAAAGTTTCGCAACATTATATCGGCCTTTTCAAAAGACCAGATCGTGCTGCTTTCAACCCACATCGTTTCTGACGTGGACAGTTACTACGGCACCTCTTCCGATCCGTCCGCCAAATTTGACGTAGACTATGCCCGTTTTGTGGAACACGCCGGTGAATATTACCACGGTTCGCCGATAGACAGCCTAGGGGAACCCTACGGCGTCAATGTATTACAGCAGAAACTTGATTCCCTGGAACAGGCGGGGGCAAAAGCGCCGGACGGCGGCGTAATTATGGTACAGTTTGTACCGGAAAGTTTTTTGCGGGAGAATTTAAGGATGAAAAAGACTATTGCCATTGTTTTATTTGTACTTTACTATCTTATCTCCGTCATGTTTTTTAGGATCATTACCGTCTTTGCCGTGGGCATACATTGGAAACGAAAACAGCAAATGGCGGATATATGAATGGTATAGTTTATACCAAAAGATTTTTTGCAGGAGAAGAACTATGAAAAAGAATTTTATCTTATCGGTACTTTGGATTATGACAACCGCGTTGCCTATATATTCGACTGTTTTTCAGATGGATATTTTGTTAATCTGGAATTTCAGGCATTTGGCAAATATAAACAAAGAACAAAAAAATAAAAAATCCCCGGAGATTAAAAAGTATTAACCACCCGAATGCAGCCACCTTATGAGAACAACAACCCTGTCCTTTAGGGCGAGGTTGCTGATTTGTTTTTCGCGTCCAGGAACGCCTGAACCTGCTTAATAAGTTCCGCCCTGATTTTTTCCAGTCCCACCTTTGCAGCTTCCGCGTGCCATGCGTTGATCTTCGCCACCGCCTCGTCGCTACTATACTTCGAGATCGTAAGCTGTAACTCATTCGACAGGGCTGTCACGTTTGCTATCTCGGTCTCAACCTCTGAGGAGTTAAAGGCGAAACCCGCAAGGGGACTGAGTTTATAGGTAGAGACGGAATACATATAATCGTACCACTTCTCAATTTCATCGCTGGAAGCAGCGAATACACTTTTGCGGATGTACGAAGGATTCTCAGTCAGTGAATAAGTCGGCATTACGTACTTTTTCGCATCGGCTATATCGGTAGGTTTGTAACTGTCGTCTCCGATGGGTATCCAGTCTTCACCGGAGATCCCGTAATGAAACAGATCGTGGCGCTCTCTGGTACTGAACATCCAGTCAAGAAAATGCATTACCGCATCAGTCTTGGTTGACCACTCGGGAACAACAAGCCAATTGTTCGTCACCATCTCGCAGATGACGGCGCCTTTTTCCATGTTACGCTGATCCGGCTCAAGCACATAGAAACCGTATTCTGCTTCCGGGGTTTGCGCCAGGCCGTCCCGCACACTGGATTCATAGTTACTGAGAGTGGTGTAACTTGCGAGGGCTGCCCGAAATTCAGTGTCTCCGGTACCGCGATACGGTGACAGGTACTTGTTCCATTTGTCCGAGCGGATTTTAACGTATTCGGTGATAAAGTCGTACTGAAACCCTGGAGGCATTTTGGCGAATTCTGCCGCCTTATCTCCGGCGGTAACAGCGTTCAGAACACGCTTGCCATCGGGGCTTAAACCGATGTAGAAATGAGTCTGGTCGCCGATAACGTTAGTGCTGTCCTGGGCATAAACACCCTTGGCTTTACCGGAATAAAAAGGCGTTTCCATTCGGAAAAAATTATACAGGTTCAAGCCAAGCCAGTCTGTACCGTTTTTCGCTTCCCCTGCGATGACCGTATCCAAATACGCCATGAGGCTTATGTCATCGGTGATGGGCGCACAGTTGTATTTTTTTCGCAGATCTTCCCGGTAAAAAAGGCCCCGGGTGTCCTCGAAGTACGATGCGAGATTCACGCCGTATATTCCTTTCTTGAAAGAGCCATCGTCCTGCCGCACATAGCTCGTCATGGCGCTTACGAAATCGGGACTGAAAGCCTGTTTGAGGCCCGGATACGCATCGTTATTAAAGTACAGCGAGAGATCAGTGAACAACCCCTGCTGGATGAATGTCTGCAAGCCATGCCAGCTTCCGCAGAACATAAGGTCGTAGTCCTCCTGGCCAATAAAGGCTGTGGTGAGCTTGTCTTTGTAGTCGCCGCCGGTCACAAAGGTAAAATTCGGGCGGATATTGCTCATCACCGGGTCATCCCTGGTAAGCTCGCTGTACCGGGCAAGCACCTTGTCCAGATTTCTGAATTCGTTCATAACCCGGATGTTAATCGTAATTTTGCCGTCCGTTTCCTGTTTCGACGAACAGCCCGATATTGAGTATACCAGCCAGAGAACAATGCTAAACATCAAAATTTTCTTCAAAATATGCCTCCTTGCTTTAATTAGCCTTTGATTGCACCAACGGTAAGTCCTGTAGTAAAATATTTCTGGACGAACGGATAAAACAGCACCACTGGCCCTATTGCCACGACCGTGGTAGCCATGCGCAGGGAATTTGAGGGAATCTCCCCCAGCGGGACACCTGTGGTAAGCGCCATCTCCCGGATGGCTTCGGCGTTCCTCAGCATTCGCATCAGGAGATACTGTAGGGGCACAAGGCGGGCATCGTCGATGTACAGCATCGCGTTGAACCACTGGTTCCAGTAGCCCAGAGCGTAAAAGAGACCGATTGTCGCGATACCGGGCACCGATACGGGAAGTATGATCTTCCAGAGAATTTCCATGTCCTGCGCCCCATCCATGTACGCCGATTCTGAAAGTTCCTTGGGGATACCCGCAAAGAAGTTCCGCATGAGGAACATATTCCATGCCCCAAATGCCACGGGGAGTATCATAACAAAAATATTGTTCTTCATGTTGAGGGTTCGCGTGATGAGGAGATATGTCGGGATGAGGCCGCCGCCGAAGAGCAGCGTGAAGTATACAAAAAACGTAATAAAATTACGGTACTTGAGCTTTTTAAGGGACAGCGGATATGCCATAGTAACGGTGAGGAACATACTAAACACCGTTCCCACAGCGGTAACAAAAATCGTTACGCCGTATGCCCTGAAAATTTGGCTGTCCCCCAATACTATCTGGTACGCTTTCGCTGTAAAATTTCTTGGAATGACAGGATAACCGTAGGCGGAAAAATTCGCCTCGGTCTCGAAGCTGCTCCCAATTACCACCGCAAAAGGAAAGAGGCAGTAAACGCAGAAAAGCGCCGCCAGAGTGTAGACAATTATTTTCAAGGCGATTTCGCTGTCTCCGGTTTTTTTCCCGTTTGTCCGGTGTGTCATTTTCTTTCCCCCCTAAAAAATTGCCGAGTCAGGTGCAAACTTCCGGGCCAGCCTGTTGGTAAAGTACACCAGGATAAACCCGATGAAGGACTGAAACAGCCCTGTGGCGGTACTCATGCCGAGGTTATTGAGGGTCCGCAGCGCCCGGTACACAAAGGTGTCAATAACATCGGTAGTGGAATACAGAGCCGGGTTGTCCCCGATGACCGCGTAGATCATGCCGAAATCCCCGCGGAAGATGTTACCGATACCCAGGATAGTCAGCATAATAATAGTAGGCTTCAGCATGGGGAGAGTGATCCGCGCCATCTGCTGCCACCGTGAAGCCCCGTCTATTTTCGCAGCCTCGTACATTTCCTGATCAAAGCCGGTGATCGCCGCCACATAGACGATGGTCCCGTAGCCCGCGCCCTGCCAGATCTTGAGAAAAACGAATATCGCAGGCCATGCGCCGGGGTTTTCGTAAAAACTCGGAACCCTCATGCCCAGACCCGCAAGGAACTTGACGAGAATTCCCTGCTGCCCAATAATGCCGCCCAGGAACATGGCCACCACAGTCCATGTAACAAAGTGGGGGAAGATAGCGATAGTTTGTACGGCTTTTTTGTAAGGCCGGTTCTTTATTTCCACAAATACCAAGGCCAAGGCTACTGCGCAGAAAGTGCCCGAAGCGATAAAAAAGGCGTTGAGAAAGATCGTATTAAAGAAAATACGGCCCGCGCCTTTGTAATTAAAGAGAAATCTGAAGTTATCAATCCCGGCCCACGGGCTTCCCCAAATGCCGAGACGGTAATTGAACTTCTTAAACGCGATGAGTACGCCGTAAAGGGGCACATAGTGAAACAGCGCCAGCCACGCGATCCCGGGCAGCGTCATAGCATAGAGGAGCTTATTTGTCCACAGTTCTTCCCATACGGCTTTAAGCCTGTTCTTACAAGAGATGTCCTTCTTCAAAGAACAGCTTTTCTTTTTCATCACTCTTTTATCCTTACAATTAAGTTATATTATAATAAACCCGTTTGTTTCCCTGGCTATGGCTTTTTCTACATCAAACATGGACTTTTCTGCAAAAACACAAGACAGGCGCTTGACAGTAAAGTGGTTCCCGTTTCATACTTATCCTTATGAAGAACGGAACATGTTGGCTTGATACAGATGGCGAACGCATCCAGGCTCACGGCGGCTGTATAATAAATCACGGAGGCGTCTATTACTGGTACGGCGAAAACAAGGCCCTCAGCACCAGGAAAGGCCGCGTTGATTTTAACGGCTTCTCCTGTTATTCCTCCGGCGATCTCAATTCCTGGAAAAACGAAGGAATCGTCCTGAAAGCGGTGAATGAATGTGGACATGAACTCAATCCCGGCAATGTGGGGGAACGTCCCAAGGTGCTGTTTAACAGAAAAACCGGGAAGTTTGTTATGCTGTTTCATCTGGATGCGGCGGATTACAGCTACGCCCGGGTCGGCGTGGCTCTGGCCGATAATCCCCTGGGGCCTTTCGTATACGAAACGAGTTGGCGGCCTCTGGGACGGGAGAGCCGGGATATGTTCGCCTTTGTGGACGACGACGGCAGCGCCTACGTGGTTTCAAGCGCCGACATGAACAGTACCACGCTTATCTGCAAACTTAACGACAGCTACACCGCTGTTTCCGGAGAATCGAAAGCCGCCTTTACGGGACAATTCCGTGAGGCCCATGTGATCCTCAAGGAGAAAGGAAAATACTATCATTTTTCTTCCGGCTGTACGGGCTGGAAACCTAATTCCATGCTTTACGCGATTTCTTCCCTGCCCCTTGGAGACTGGAAACTCTACGACAATCCCTGTTCCGGCAAGGATTACCGGAAAACCTTTTATGGTCAGACCGCCAATGCCTTTTCGTTTAAGGAGCAGCAGTATATCATGCTGGATCACTGGAAGCCTGAAGACCTGGGAAGCTCGGGATACAGTTTCCTCCCCGTTTATATTGACGATGATTATGTGGAGATTCCCTGGACCGAAGAATTTGACCCCTGAAAAACACTAGTAAACATTTTTCGACCCTGCCTTAATGCGGCTATTTCAACAAAATGTTTTCCGCAAATTTTCCGATTCGGATATTCCCTTCTTCAAAGGTCCGTATCCGCTTTCCGTTGATGACAATGTTTTCAAAGGTAACGCCGTCAATACGGTGAATCTCATCGTAGCCTTCGACAACTGACGGGTTAGGCGGCCAGCCATCATAATTGTAGAAAACATTCCTGAACGTAACGTTTTGTATGCCACGACCAGGACCCGAACAATATTTTTCGTTGTAGAGAACCCGGAGATTTAAAAGCTGCCCCTCGGTTATATTTTCAACACGGAGGTTTTCAATAACGACATTCCTGACAAGGTTATGGTCGCCCACGCTGAACGCTACGCAGCCCTGGTAATTGCGGTCATCCTCGTCATGATCAAGAACATCAATATTTGAAAAATACAGATCCTCTATTACGTTGCCTTCTATCGAGGTATCACCATGGAGGCCGATGTTAATGGGATGGGCAATATCTCCCCAGAGAATCGCGTCTGTAATGCGGTAGTTCTTCGCGTCACCGTAAAATTCCCACCGGTGGCCGTAAATGGCGATATTATCGTCGCTGTTACGGAGGAACACGTCGCTGATGTCAACGGCGGAAGTACAAAAAAAATCAACGCCGTCACTCCAGCCCTGATAACTGAATGATTTGAAATTGCGTACCTTTATATCTTCCGACTGTCCGACGCTGATGCTGTAAAAACGCGGATCCAGGATGACGATACCGTCAATTTCTATGTGTTTGCTGTACTTTATTCCGATGCCGTGGTCAGGATGATCGAGGATTCCGCGCCCAATGACGCGCACGTTTTCAACCTTGGTACAGTCGACAGCGCCCCGTAGAACCGCCCCCGGCGCAAGGTACATCACAGTATTTGACTCCGGATACCA
Organism: Treponema sp.; assembly: GCA_031259515.1. Taxonomy (GTDB): domain Bacteria; phylum Spirochaetota; class Spirochaetia; order Treponematales; family Breznakiellaceae; genus JAIRLK01. The sequence goes on from JAIRLK010000133.1 coordinate 7,757, forward strand.
TGCGTAACCATCCTCCGGAACATGCAGCCCCGGCCCAAAATACAGTACCCCCGGGCCGCCGGGAAGGGGTTTTTCCGTTTCCGGGGGATTCGCGAATATATGCAGATTGTGCTGACGGTCGCCATTTACCTCTACCGAAAGTTTTACGGGCCTGTCAAGGAAGAACGAAAGGTAATTCCCGTTTATTACAGGCTGGATGTTTTTTGAAAGGGGCCTGATAACCGCGCTGTTCAAAATACCGTTATTCAGCTTGACCCGGACTTCCACGGTACCGGAAAAATCAAACTGAACCATGGACGCGCTCTGCGGGTTGTTCATATCCACCGTCACCGTGTACTCATAGAGATCCTGCCATTCTTCACCGGGGAGCCGCACGCATACGCTAAAGTCGCTATTATGGTGGGTATAGAAAATTTCCTGTGGAACAGGATGCAAAAAAAGTCCGTTTGAGTAACCCATAACACAAACCTCCAAAAACAAGAATGTGGCAATAATGTTTATCCGGCATAAGCGCGGTATCAAATAACAATTTTTGTTCCCCATAAATCTACCTCATTGCGTGTATAGTAATGTGCCGTAGCCGAGGAGGTCGTAGCTCCCGCTTGAGCCACCATCAGAACCGCCGCCGCCTTCCGTCGGCATGGAATCAAGACCCATCTTTGTATAGGTTAATTTCGAGACGTTGAGGTGTTTGATTGCCGTATAATGGTAATAGGGCAGCGCCCACATGGGCCGGTTGGTGCCGCGCGCGGACGAACTCACGGCGGTATGGGTTTCAGGTTGATTAGGATTGTCCTTAGGACCCCACTGCCGGACATACTCGTGAAAGGGCACGTCAGACAAGGCGATATTGTACTTCGCCTCGTATTCGCAGCCCGCGAGGAACCGGTTACCGAGATAGCCGAAAAAATCATCCCCCTGGTTCCAGGCCAACTGGCAGATGATCCCCATGAGCCCGACACACAAGGTCGCGTGCCCCTGATCACGGCCCGATTCCTGTATCTGGCCCAGAACCTCGCCGTTTTCCAATGTGTGGATGTAGTTGATGGCTTTGGTCCATTTGCCATTCCCGTTTCCGTTGAGCAGGTAGTTTACGCCGTAATTGTAAATATCACGGCGGTCGGCAACTATGCCGATGGCAAGGACCGAGGCAAGATTGCAAAGGTCCCAGTTTGCCCAGTAGTGATCGTCACAGGTGCCGTGGTGACTATCCAGGTAGTATTTATTCTTCGAATAAAAAACATCAACCATCCATTCCTGGAATTTTTTAAAATCCTGCCGCTGCCACTGGGAATAATCCCGGAGCAGTTCTCCGGCGACGGCAAACTGATAACCGTAGAGGCCGGCGGCAAGCGCGTAATTGGTATCGCCTGTAACCTCGGTACACGTGGCCGCCCATTTATTTAAGATTTCGATGGCCATTGCCGCATAGTCGGTATTGCCGGAAATTTTCCAGCGCAGCGCTTTCTGGTACGCCCCCGCCGCCGCCCAATAGGCGCACTGGTAATTTTCGCCGTCTCCGCCTCGGATGATTTTCGTCCGCGCGTCTCTTTCCCGATTCCAATTAGTAGTATCAGAATTATCCGCGTGCTTGTTCGCCAGAAGTTTGTTCCAGCCTGAAACCCAGGGCTCCTCCCCGGCTTGGATCTTCGCCTTGATGCGGCTAAAATCTTCCGGCGTGTGGAGGGCGCCAACGTGAACCATCGGTTCCCCCTCTTCGCGGAGTTCTATGGTAACAGCCGGTTCAGGATTTGGGGTAACCTGGTTTCCCCACTCCTCCTCCTCATACGGGTCTTTCAGATCGAGGCTATAGCGATCGCAGGCGTTAAAAGCGGCGGCGTAAAACACCGCCGCGCCGCAGAGCGCGATTGACGCGAAGAACCTGTATGTTTTCAAAAATTTTCCGTTCATCATCTTTCCTCTTGTTAATTCAGCCTTCCGTTATCAGATGGACAACGGTAACCACCTGTTTTTTATCGCCCGGTTCAGGAGGAAGTTCCAGCCTTACGCCGTTTTTATCCTGGGTAAAGGCTACCCCTTCCCCGTTGAGCGTCCGGGCCGCCAGGATTCGTTTTTCTGTGGGAGGCAGGATCAGATTTGCGAAAGCCCCGCGATCAAGGATATGAACATACACGGTACTGCCTTTACAGGTGCTTCCGTAAATGCCGTCTACAGGCTCATAAATACCCGCCCGTGTACCATACACAGCTTCGCCGTTTTCCCCAAGCCACTCCCCTGTTTCGCGCAGCACGGCGGCGGCGGCAGAGGGAATATGCCCCTCGCCGTCAGGGCCGATGTTGAGCAGCAGGTTACCCCCGCGGATGATCACGTTCACCAGCATCCTGATAACCTGGGAGGAACTCAAAAACGTGTCCTCCGGGCGGTACGCCCAGGCCGCCGACAGCGACATATTTTTTTCCCAGGCAAAAGGCACGATTCCGCCGATAACTTCGTGTCCTCCTTCGTCACACTGAAAATCGCCTTTGAAACCGGAACGGGGGTTGATCAGCATTTTAGGCTGATAGCATCTCGCCAGTTTATTCAGCTTGAGAGGTTCCCAAAGCCACGCCGCGTCCGCGTCGCGGCCTTTATGGGCGAGCCAGCCGCCATCGTACCAGAGAATATCAATCTTCCCGTAATTCGTGCACAGTTCCTCGATCTGGCCATAGGCCTGCTGTTTCATCAATAAAGCGCTCTCCGGTTTTCCCTGGGGATCAAAATAACCCGGAAAACGCCAGTCCATGGGCGAATAATACAAACCCGCGTATACATTCCGTTCATGGCAGGCGCGGGTAAAGGCCGCCACATAATCCATGCGGGGGCCGAGTTTCGCGGAGGTAAAATTTTTATAACTGGCGCTGCTGTCCCACAGGGCAAAACCGTCGTGATGGCGGGCTACCATGACGGCGTATTTCATTCCGGCGGCTTGCGCCGCGTCAAGCCATCCGCTGACAATCGCTTCAGCGTTCCTCGAAGGAGAAAAATTTTCCGCGATGTTCCGGTAATCCTCCTCGGCGTATTTATCGTTATGGTACGCCCATTCGCCCCTGCCAATACCTGAATAGACACCCCAATGAATAAAGAGGCCGAACTTTGCGTCCCGCCACCACGCAAGATCATCTTCGCCGAGACGGAGACCCGGCTCGTCAAGGCCGTCGAGTCCGCCAAAAGCCGGAAGACCGCACCGGACCGTCTGAGTTTCTGCTTCTTCCATGCTCATAGGTAATTTCCTGTGTGCTTCAAAGTTTTCCCTTCCTTAGCCCGCCGTCTCAATGGCAAGACAGTTTATGTATACCGTGGGCATATCCTCCGGTAATTTTACCGTCAATATGCCGTAGTTCTGGCTGAACGGAACAGGCCCGGTTCCCAAAAGCCGCACGGCGCGGACTTTCTCACCGGCGGCAAAACTCCGCAGCGCCGCCGCACGGTTTACCGGGACTTTCATGATAAAGGCATAGACCGTGTTCCCCTTCGCGGTAAAACGGAAGTCCGCCTCGGTCCAGGGGACGCGGTCTTCCTTAAAGCCGTCTATGGTAACGCCGGCAAAACCCTCGCCGGCAGCGCGCCAGGGCCGCGTACCGTAAACGCCTTCTCCGCAGACTTCAATCCACGAAGCCAGCTCCTTAAGAATGTACTGTGTTTCATCGTCAAGGGAACCGTCCGGCCGCTGCAAGATGTTGAGTAACATGGTCCCGTTTTTAGAAATGACATCAATAAGAATTTCGATGATATGGCCCGGCTTCTTGTAGGTATCCCGCACGTTGTAGAACCAGCCGCCTATACAGGTGTCCGTATGCCAGGGCCGTTTCTGTATTTCAGGAAGCTGGCTTTTTTCGATGTCCAGAACGCCGATGGAGCATACCGCCTCGCGCCGGTCTTTTTGCAGGTAAACGGCGCGGTTTTCACCGTGCCGTTCGGCAGACTTGTTATACAGGTACGACACCGCCTCAAGCCCCCAGCGGTAAGCCGGATCGTCAAGAGCCGCGTCATATTCGACGATGGAACCAGACCTCATGGCGAAGGGCAGCCCGCCGTCGGTGTAGAGCAGATCCGGCGCATAGAGGTCAATAAGCTCTTTCATTACCGAAAGCCAGTACGCATGGTACGCGGGGTTTTGCGTATACCACAGGTCGATGCGGTCTTCCCCGTGGTAATGTTCCCCGTTGTCCATATAAAAGTCCCGGCAGGCCGGATCGTTGCCGTCATAGGGGATGCCGGCATAGGGGCCTTCCTTGTCCGCGCCCTTGTTGATGGCCCACCAGGTAAAAGTCGCGCCCAGGTGTTCGCTAAGGCCAAAGGGCAGGCCGCGGTTCTCCGCCGCTTTTTTCCAGAGCCCGCAGATGTCCTTCATAGGGCCGGTTTCCGCCGCGTTGAAGCGGTTAAGCCTGGAAGCGTAATTGAAAAAATGATCGTGGTGCATGGCCTGGGCAACAAAGTACCGCGCCCCGGCCTTGACGTAAAGATCCATCAGGCTGTCAGGATCGAAGCGCTCCGCCTTCCAGAGTTTCACCACATCCTTATAGCCGAACCGGGACGGGTGGCCGTAATGCCGCAGATGGTAGAGATACTGCTGGCTTCCCTCGACATACATATTCCTGGCGTACCAGTCCCCGTACATGGGCACGCTTTGGGGCCCCCAATGGCTCCAGAACCCGAGCTTGGCGTCCCGGAACCATTGGGGGCATTCAAATTTTTGAAGCGACTCAAAGGCCGCTTCAAAGCGGTTATTATTCATTACTTTCCTGCTTCTTCTTTGTTGTTCAGTGTTGCCAGGGTATTGGTGATGCCCAAACCTGAAATGGCCTCCGTGTCAAGCGCCTTGTCGTAAATACGGAAATCGGCGTACTTGGTGTTGGTCATGTAACTATTGGGGTTATAGCCCGACCGGCCAATCCAGTTGTGTACCAAATCGTCCATGGCGGAAGGCGATATATACCCGGTGCCCGTTTTGGCGTTACTGCCGTCGGTGTACAACGCCGTATTGCCCGAAGCGTCCTGTGTTACCAGAATATGGTGCCAGCTCCCCTTGCCAGGATTTAGATCTCCTGTTCGGGACGCCCATTTCTCTTCCGTCCTTTTCCTGACGGTGTACTGGCCGTCACAGACCCTGTAGAAAATGAAGTCATGTTTGTTCCGCTCGGTATCGGTCCCGTCACTTAACCCGCTTGAGAAGTTCCACAGGAAGCTTTTATTGTTTTTGTGGTTGGCGCCGGCAGTGGTGGTACTCGTATCAATCGCCGTCGAATCGGGAATAAACACGTAGGTTGCTATCGAGAAGCCGTTACTCGACCCCTTAATAACGCCGCCCGCCGCCGCGCCCATGTCAAAGTAGCCTTCCGCGCCGAGGTCAATCACCGGGATGCCGTTCACGGCGGACACCGCGGCGCTGCCCTTGAGGGCGCCGGCATGGTTCCCGGTGGCATCAATCACCGCGCCGTCGGTTCCCGCGGCTTCAAAGACAAAACTCGCCTTGAGGTTCCCGTCTGTAACCGCCGCAGGTTCCGGGGGAACCGTCACGGTAACATCCACCGTAACCGCGTCGGAAGAAACCGTGTCCTTGAACGTCGCCCTAAGCGTAACCGTTGCGGCGGACCCGGTATTAGCAGCCGGGCGCGTAACCGTTGCCGTCACAATGCCGTCTTCGTCGGCGCCGCCGAGGCTGATAGCGTCTCCGCTCTGCACCGCCCAGCCCAGAGAATAGAACGCGCTGCCGGTGTCTGTGGGCAGTCCAAAGTCGGCCACCGCAACGGGGCTGTCGGCGTTGAGGACGGGAATGTTTTCCTTGATCCACCCGGCGTAATTGAGCGCCTTCACCGTGGCGGGATAGTCTTTGGTGCCCGATACCCCGAAAATGGAGAATGTTGCCGTAAGCGTTACAGTCGCGTCAGACTGCCCGGATTCGGGCCTTGTTACTACGCCGGTATTGGTTATCACCCCTGTATTACTTGACGACCAGCCTATGGCAACCTCACCGGCGCTTGCCGGCAGGGTGAGGTCTCCGGTTACGGAGGCCAGCGTTGGGGAGAACTGGGCATCAATCTCCGCTTTTGCGGCCTCGATAAAGGCCCCGGCGAACTCGCTGTTGAGCGTTTCCAGGGTGGCGGCGATATTAAGGCCGTCAATGCCGGTTGAGCTGAGTGCTTCGCTGTAGATACGGAAGTCGGCAAACCTGGTGTTGGCCATATAATCATTGGGGTTATAGCCCGACCGGCCGATCCAGTTGTTCACCAGGGGTTCCATGGCGGAAGGAAGGATATAGTATCCATCCCCGCCGGTTCCCGTCTTGTTCTCCGCTTTCTTTTCACCGTTGATGTACAGCTTCGCGATCCCCGACGGATCCTGGGTTACCATAACGTGGCGCCATAATCCCTTGGCAGGGGTTATGCTTCCCGTCCGGGTACCCCATTTCTCACTTGTTTTTTTCCTGGTGGTGTACTGGCCGTCCCAGACCCTGAAAAAAACGAAGTCATGGGTGTTCCTCACGGCATCGGTCCCGTCACTCAGCCCGCTGGAGAAGTTCCACAGGAAGTTTTTATTGTTTCTCTGGTTGACCACATCGGTGCCGGCGAGAGTGGTGGTGTCAATCGCCGTCGAGGTGGGAATGTACACGTATGCCGCTATGGTAAATTCGCCATCGGAGCCGAGGATTCCCCCGGCTGATGCCCCCATGTCCAGGTAACCATTTGTACTGCCGGTATCAAAGTATCCGATGCCCCCGGCAGTTCCAAATGTTGCGGAACCGTTCAGCGTACCGTTATATCCGTTCCCAGACTGGTCATTCGCATTATTGTCGGCGAAGGTGTAATGAAGCTGCAAGCCCCCGGAACTTGTTTTGGCCAGAACGGTGGCGGTATAGGTCTTCGTTGTCGTTGTGCCGCCGGTCATGGAGAACATTGCGGTAAGCGTAACGGAGGCATCATTCTGTCCATACGCCGGACGGGTTACTGTTCCGTCGCCGCTTATCACCGCCGTATTACTTGACGACCAGCTTATGGTAACGCCGTTGTATTCCACGGGCAGAGTGAGCCTCGTGGAGACGGAACCAAGGGTTTCCTCGGTTAATTGCCCGGTAACATACGCCTCCGCCGCCGCGATAATATCGTCGGCTTTTCCCGCGTTCAGGCCGCCCAAGGCGGTGGCAATGCCAAGGCCCTCTATGGCGCTTGCATCCAACACCTTGTCATAGATGCGGAAGTCGGCGTATGAGGCATTCTTGATGGAGGAGCCGTCGTAGTAACCCGACCTGCCGAGCCAGTTGTTCACCAGGCCCTCCATATTGGAGGGGGACAGGTAAGGCCCGGTCCCGCCGCTGCCCTCCTTCCCGCCCTGGGCTGCCTGTACGCCGTCTATGTACACTGTGGCGACCCCGCCGCTGTCGTGGGTTACAAGAACATGGTGCCAGACACCCTGGGAAATCGCGCCTTCTTTCCGGGCGCCCCATCTCTCCTCGCTCTTTATCCTGGTGGTATACTGACCGTCCCAAACCCTGTAGAAGAGGAAGTCATAGCCGTTCCTCACGGCATCGGTTCCGTCACTCAAGCCGCTGGAAAAGTTCCAGAGGAAGTTCAGGTTATTTCTCTGGGTGGCGCCGGAGGTAGTGGTCTTGTCGATGACAGTCTCCAAGGGAATATACACATAAGTCGCGATTGAAAAGCCCCCTGTAGCTTCCTTGAGAATGTTGCCGGCAGCGGCGCCCAAGTCAAAGTACCCGTTCTCTTCGCCAAGAGCCAGGATTGTTGTACTCTCTTCTGTGCCTACCACGTCTACCACCGCGCCGTTTCTCAGGCTGCCCGCATAATTCCCGGTCAGGTCGGCGACAGACCCGTCGCTTCCTGCGGCCTCGAAGACAAAGTTGGCTTTGAGGTTCGTATCACCAGGAGCCTCCGGTTTTTTAGGAAGCGTGATACCGCTAAAAGTGCGCGTTTCTTCCTGGTCCTCCTCTTTCACCTTAAACGTTACCGTAAGCCCTGCGTTCAAATCATTGTCTTTCCCACGGCTTACCGTTGCCTTCCCGCTGGTTTCCCCATCAGGCTGGGTCAGGGTGATACCGCTGCCGGTAGCCGCCCACACCACGGAATAGAATCTGCCGCCCTTTGGAGGCAAATCAAAACTCGCCACAATCACGGGGTTCTCGTATGCAAGAATCGGGATCTTCCCCAGGTAATCGGCGATCAGGGCATCGGCGCTCCAGGCGGGTACGACGATTGTCCAGGAATGGGTGACGGTCTCCCCGTCCCTGCTGAACGTTGCGGTAAGCGTTACCGTTGCATCTTCCTCACCGGGTTCAGGCCGCGTAACGGTGGCGGTTATTGAGCCTTCCGCCGGTTCCCCCGGAATAGTAATAACATCCGGCGCCGAAGATTCCCATGAAACATGAATAGTCTTGCCGCCGATAACCAGTGTTTTCAGGACAAGATCTTCCTCAAGGTTCCCCAGGTCTCCCCAGCCGGCCTCAAATTCTTCGATTATGCTCTCTACTTCTTCGCTAAGATTCCCGTTCTCCGGATTCTCTCCGACCGGACTTGGGCATCCCGAAAAACCCGCCACGGCAAACAGCGTAAATACGGCCGTTATAGCGAACCAATACCTTTTCATGACTCTTTCCTCCAATAAATTTTTTTTAGCGCTTGTTGTTTAAAACCTTGGTTATTAAACAACTCCAGTATCGTTATTGTCCCAACCCCGACTCAGCCATCACTCCCACCACGGTATCGGCGTCGAGGGCCGTGCTGTAAATGCGGAAGTCGGCGTACTTTGTGCCTTTCATGTAGTTGTCGTTGTTAAAGGGCGGTCTGCCGATCCAATTGTACGTAAGGGTACCTAAATCCGTTGTGGAAACCGTCCTGCTGCCGGACTTGACCGCCTCCCCGTTAAGGAAGATAGTCCCGGTGTCCCCTTCCTGGCTGTACGCAACGTGAACCCATTCCCCCTTGGGTAAAGCGGTTCCGTAACTCACCACCTTCTCGTTGTTCCAGCCGGACGCGGAAATCGCGCACCGGGTATCGCTTGCCCGGAAGAACATATACTTGCCGGAGCCGGACGATGCCGCCTGGGTGTCCGAGAACGCCCAGATCATCCAGCCGTTGCCGCTCACGTTCGTCCCGTTGTCGATGAATACCCAGGTGGCGATAGTGTAATCCGCGTTACCGGTGAGAATGGTTCCGGCCTCCGCGCCCATGTCAAGGTAGCCGTTCCCCGTGCCCAGGTTAAGGACGCCGACGCCGTCTTCGGTTTCTATGACCGCGCCGCCGCTCAGCGTCCCATTGTTGGAACCGGCGGAATCATTCGCGTTACCATTGAATTCGTACCTCAGTTCGAGGGCCGCTTCCGCATTCTCCAGACTCCAGTGCGCGTATACGGTGGTGTCTTTGCTTACCGGGGTTCCCGCGGTAAAGGGCTTGCCGCCCGATGCCTGGGTGTACCAGCCGGCGAATCCGTAACCACTGCGGGTAGGCTCATTGGGCAGGGAGTCTACGGTCGTGGCTGTTGGGGCGTTGACCGTCTTGGTCTGCGGTGATCCCTCCCCAAACGCGCCCCGGTTCGGATCAAAGGTTACGGTAAAGGTCTTGGCCCCGCTGTTCCAACGGGCATAAACCGTCATGGTCCGGTTCACCGTACTGTCAGGGGTAAACTCCGTACCTCCGGCCGCCTCGGTATACCAGCCAAGGAAGGCATTGCCGTTGTTCGTTGGAAAGGGAGGAAAATCTTTAAGCGTTGTCGCGGGAAGCTGGACATTCCGTGTGGCATTTTCGGGATTCACCGCGCCGCCGTTGGGGTCAAAGCTGATGGTATAGATCACCCCGGACCATCGGGCATAAAGCTTCATGCTGTCCGTAATCCGAAAACCCGTCCCGATCTTCTCACCCCCCTCGGCCTGGGTGTACCAGCCGTTGAAGGTGTAGGAGCCGCCGTAGGCGCTCAATACCGGGAGATCGCCGTCGATCAGAACGTCTCCGGCAAGGAAATCGCGGCTGCCCGGAGTCCGCCCGCCGTCGTTGAGGTTACGGTCAAAAGTGAGGGTCACTTTCTCCCCGCCCGGCGGCATCTGGCAGCCGGTAAAGCAAAATACCGCCAGTGCGCCAAGCGCCAGCAGGGCTAAAGGCAAAGTTCGCTGTTTCATATTCCACCTCCCTTATTTTTCCAATGGGCGTAAAGCGTAATACGGTAGACGCTCAGGGTAACCCAGCGTTCCCGGTCATCATCCCAATATTGTTCCACCGTGCCGCCGGTTGGCACGGTCCAACCGGGTTTTACCTGTTCGCCGTCCCTTATCTCGGTAAACCAGCCGATAAACTCGTAGGCGCCGGTTGCATCCTCCAAAATATTTTGGATGTCGCTTGAACTGAGCCTCTGGCCGGTATAGGTATAGGTATCCGTAGTCTTGGCCGGATATTCCGCCACTTTATTGCCCTCGACATAGATGTCGGAATCCCAGGTGATGATCGCCTCCACCACCGGTTCCTCGTGGATATCGCAGCCTGCGGGGAGCAAAAGCGCAAGCGCCGCGCAGATCATTGCCAGCGTGTTTTTCATCATGAACCTCCTATGGACGGTAAAGCAAAAACGAACTGTAGGACGGGCCTGAGTCGGGGGCGTTGTCGTCCCCTTCGCCGTCCTGCACAAGCCGTGCTTCCAGCCACATTGTTTCAAGCCCCTTCACCTTAAAATAATGATTATACGGAAGCTCCCAACACTGCCTGCCGATATCGCCGAGCACCGGAGAAGTGTTGTAATTGAACCCTCGGGTAACGTCCTGCCAGAACGGGTCCCAAGGCAGATAGCGATCCGCGCCGAGCATAAGCTGGCAGTAAAACTCAAGGCCCCGTAAAAATTCATTGTTGTTCACCGAGTAAAGATCGTCGCCCTGTATCCATGCGGTCTCTAAAGCCCCGCCGATTTTCAGCACCCCCAGGGCAGGGTGGCTGGCATCCCGGTGGTTTTCCTGGAGTTGTCCGGTTTCGTTGTGGATGTACTGGAAGCCGCCGTTGTTTTCGCCGTCAAGGATGAGAAGCAGCGCTTTGTCGTAAATATCGCGGTCCTCCAGCGCAACCCCCATCCCCAGGTATGCCATCAGCATAGCGCAATCCACGTTGCCCTGAGTCTCAGGGGGATAGGCGAAAAAACGTTCCATCCGGGGAATCCAAATGTCCCGCAGCATCCGGTCAATGCTCTGAAAGTCCGCATCGTTAAAAGGCGAGACCAGCGGGGCCGCAGGGTGGCGGATGAGCTCCAGCGCCATAGCGATCTGCCCCCCCTGGAGGCCGACCAAAAGGCGCGTGTCGCTGTGTATCGAACCCGGAAGCCCTTTGAGGTTCCGGCTGTAACGGTCGAGAATGTCGAAGGCTTTTTCCGCGTGCGCTACGTCCTGGGTAACGTTGTACATAACGCCGTTAAGGTAGGCGGCAAAAAAATCGTTGTCAAAAGTACCCGCATAGTATATCTTCGCGCCTTCCGGCATAACGCCGATGAACTGGGGGTCTCCAGACCGGGCCAGGTATTCGGCATTGTCGGCCGCAGCGGAAATACTGTAGCCCGCGCTCGCCTGCCCCTTGCTTTTCAGCTTCTGCCATGAACGGTACGCGCGGTACTCGCCGGCATAACGGCGCAGCTCACGCCGCTTGTCCCTCCATTTGATCCAGTCGGGAAGCGGCGTGGACCTGTCCGGCGCATTGCCTATGGTGTCGTCGGCGGGCGGCGCGGCGGGGATATTGCCATGAACTTCCCACTTCTCAACCAGTTTACGGGCAATGTCGAAGTTCTCCTGGCTGTACACCACGCCGGGATGTACGAACCCCTCCGCGCTCCGTCCCCTGCCCCAGCGCTCAATTTCCTCATTGGTCACCATGGAACAGGAGGCCAGGAACAACGCCCCTGCAAACGATATAATAACCAAAAGTTTCTTCTTCATGATGCGTACCCTCAGAATTCCCACGTAAACGCGACAGGAACCGTAAACACCTCATCCAGGGCTTTCGCGCTCATGCGGGTCGATCCCTGGTCCATGCCGCCTGAATAAGCCACGCCGGCCTTTATGTTACAGCTCTCGGCCATGTCGATCTGGACGTATGCGCCCGCGCCGTAACGGGTGCCGCCGAGTTTGGCGATCCGGCCGGAGATCTCTTCGCTGCCTATAATGTTGATGCCGAGGTCCGCTCCGGCAGAAAGAATTTCCGTGATTTTATACAGGGGGGAGAACCATATTTTCGTAACAGCCCCCGTGTTTGTGGTGAATGATTCTTTCGGCTCCGAATAGCCGCCCCAGCTATATTCCATCCCGGCCTTCACCGAGAGCCCTTTAATAAAAGAAAGCCCCAGGCCGGAAAAATCGTAAATCGCGCCGAAGGCTGCCCGGTGGGGCTGCCGGTACTCGCCCAGCGCGGCGATCGGTATAGGCAGGTTCTGGTTGCCGTCGCTGTTGATTCCCGGAAGCCATGTGGTGGGATCGGTAACCGGAAAAGACCAGGTTCCCCCTATATCAACGACAAGGCCGGGAACCATGGTAAAAGCAAATGCCCCCTGAACCACAGGGCCGGCGCTTGGTGTCTGGTGAACGCTGATGTATTGGGCACGGGCAAACCCTATATCCAGCTCTCCTATCTTGATTTTGTAGCCCAGGGCAATCTGGAAGTTTTCGAGCATGTACTTTGCATGGACATACCCGCCGTCAATGCCCTGGTTGTTTGCGGAAAAAAGGTTTGAAAGGCGGTTAAACCCAAAGGCCAGATCAAGACCCGGAATTGAAAAGTATTTAAGGGGATCAATAAACTCAAAACTTATGCCGTCCTGCATATCGAATTTGTTGAGAAAACTGTCTTCCCCTCCCGCGGCGGCGCCCAGGTGACTCCCCCAGTTGTACCCGCCGATCCTGCCCCGGAACGTCTCGACAGAATATTTACCAAGAGCCACCCTGAAAAAGTCAAAAGGCAAGTACCAGCCGTACAGGTCGCCCAGTGCTATGGAATCAATGTTGAGGAGGACATCGTTTTCCTTGTGATCTATCCAGGCAGGGTAAAAGAAGAGATCAGAGTAAATCCCCGCTTTCCCGAATTTTCCCTCTTTCTCCGCGGTAAAGGTGAGCTTTAGCTCTATCTTACCCGAATCGTCCCGGCCAAAACCGCCCACCCAGACGGTTTCTTCGTCGGGTATCCAGGTAGGATTCTCCGGCCTGGGGGCATACTCAATATGCTGGATCCCTACAGCCGCCTTTACGCGGCCGCCCACCGTAATCTCCGCGAGAGCCAAAGCTGCCGTTACGGCGCAAAGGCTGACCAAAAAAACAATCTTTTTCATACTCGGCTCCTTGTATTTTTTGTAGTTCCTTTACTTGTACTACTTGTACACAAAAAAATCGAAATCCCTGATTTCAATCCACCCGTCATTACTGTCCCGCTTATTATTCCGGAGATCGAACATCATCCTGACAATTTGGTTGTAATCGAATACGTCCGTGTTGTAGTTCTGCCCGGGATTCGTGATGATGTGAGACTGGTACTTGTTAAACGGGAAAATAACTTCTTTGAATTCCCCCTCGGGACAATTAAAAAAAGGTTCCGCCTTGCCGCTGTTCAGCAGGTAACCGTTGGCATAGGCGCCGGTGTTCCAGTACCAGACAACCCAGCGCTGTGATTTTTCATCGGTGTAGATACCGATGTCCGCGTTTGACCGGTATCTGAAAACAAAACCATCGTAGGCGGAAGCATCATATACCCCGCCCACCGCGGAAAGCCAGCTGTCCACGCTTTTTTTAAGGAATACTCCGTCCGCGCCGCCCGCCGGAACCCCCTCGGAGTGCTTGGTAAACTTGTAGTTGTCCTCAGTATCCCGTGAAATATACCCGGAGTCTGCCGCATTACTGGAGTCAAGGGTAAAAATATCGCTGAACGTCACCGGTATCCGTTCGTAGCCGCTCCCTTGTTCCAGTTGGCAGCCGGCCGCCGCGAGCATTATGGTCAATGCAAAGAACAATACCCCATACACTCTTAAACAAAGAAGCCTTTTAGCCATACTTTTCCTCCGTATTCTCATCAATGCTTTTCTGATGAAAGCTTGTTTATGATACCCCCTCCAAATTCACCTGACGATGGCTTTTTTTGAAAAAACATGGACTTTTCCGCAAAAATGAAATATGCTATAAAATTTCTATAAAATGGGATATACTATAAAACATGAAAGGATTAGACTTGTTCTTTGACGACCAGGTTACAAAACTACTCGTCAGCTTTTCTTATTGCTTTAAAATTCGCCTCACCATTTTCTCTTTTGAACTTGATAAAGCGGTTTGTATAGGTTTCTATACCGGGAACTCCGCCTATTGCCGGCTTGTCAGGGAGCAGCCTGGTTACCTGCGCCATTGTGAAAACCAGGATCGGACCATGTGTACCCGTGCGGAAAAGAGCCCTTCTCCGCTGGTATATCAATGCCATGCCGGGCTTGGAGAGGCGGTCATCCCCATTAGGCTTAATGGAAAAGTCGCGGGCTATATCATGGCCGGCCAGTTTAGAACCAGAAATTCCGTCCCCGCCAATATTGCACAGGACTGGCAAAACAGAGGATTCCCTTTCGGCGCTTTACGGGCGGCCTTTCTTGATCAGCCTTTTTTTGAAAAAGAGGCTCTGAATAATATGATCAATCTTTTTTCGATGCTTTGCGAGTTTATCGTCTCCAAGGATCATATCAGGCTCCGCCACCTGGACATTACCCGGCTGGTCATCTTATGGATAGAGGAGCATATCGGGCAGCCGGTTACGCTTGGGGAAGCGGCAAACCACTTTGGCTACAGCCAGTCATCCATATCGCATGTCGTTAAAAACCACCTGGGCATGAATTTTAAAGAACTCTGCATCCTCAAGAAGATTGAGCGTTTCGAGGCCATCATGACGAGTAACCCGTCCCTTACCATACAAAACGCCGCATCTCAGGTCGGCTATGATGACCCCCTCTATTTTTCGAGGATCTACAAAAAAGTCCGGAAAAAAGCGCCCTCAGCGTTTGTCAAGGAGGTAAGGCAGGCAGCAAGGAAA
>JAIRLK010000293.1 GCA_031259515.1 Treponema sp.
CTGGGGGACCATTACAGCGGCTACACCAGCTTTAGTTTTGACCTTACGGATCTGGCGAATTACGGGGATGAGGGGGACAATGTCCTTTTGGTGCGGGTGGATACCACCACCGGGGATGAGGGCTGGTGGTACGAGGGGGCGGGAATCTACCGGGATGTATATCTGGTAAAGACCGATACCCTCCATGTGGATACCTGGGGAACCTACATCCGCCTTGATAAACTGGAAGATAAAACCGCCCTGATGGTCGCGGAGACCACCCTGGTAAACCGGGCCTATGAACCCCGCAGCGCCCGGCTGGATACGGTTTTTTTTGATGACCAGGGGAATAAGGCGGGAAGCGCCGGGACCTCCTTCACCCTTGATCCCCTGGGCAGCTTAACCCTTATCCAGAAGATCGCCATAGCTGAACCCCGGCTTTGGTCGCCGGAAACACCGGTTTTGTACAGGGCATTGTCCACCATTACCGAAGATGATGTTATTGTTGATGAGTATCCCACTTCCTTCGGTATCCGTACTGCGGCCTACACCACCGAAGGCTTGATCCTCAACGGCAAGCCCGTTCCCCTAAAGGGAACCTGTATCCATCAGGACTTTGCGGGGATCGGGACCGCCCTTCCCGGGGATATTCAGGAGTATAAGATACGGAAACTGCTGGAGATGGGCAGCAACGCCTACCGCAGCGCCCACCACCCGGCGGACCCGGCGCTGCTGGACATCTGCGACCGGCTGGGTATGCTCGTGATGGATGAAAACCGCCTGCTTGAAAGCAGCGAGCTGCGGCTTGGGGATCTGCGGGATTTGATTAAGCGGGATCGCAACCACCCCAGTGTTGTCCTTTGGTCCCTCTGCAATGAGGAGATGATCGGCGGCAGTTCTCCGGCGGTCAGGATGCTGCGGCATCTGGCAAACGAGGTCCGCCGGCTGGACAAGACCCGTCCGGTGGTATCGGCGGAATTACTCCCATCAGGGGGCGCCCTGAATCCCGAATACTTCAAGATATTTGATGTCCTTGGTTTGAATTATCCGGAGTCGTCCTTAATGGGGGATAATTTTTCCAAAGTCAAGGCGGCCTACCCCGACGGCCGTTATCTCAATTCTGAAACCGCTTCGTATTTTTCCACCCGTGGCGCATATTCCGACGATTGGGAACGCTGCCAAAACAACAACTTCGGTTCCCGTTTTTCCATGATAAGCCCCGGTAAAAACGTTAAAGACCCTATCGGCGCGGGGGGTACCGCGCGGCCCGAACAGGCCCTGGGCTTTTATGCCGCCAATCCCTACACCGGCGGGGTGTTTATATGGACCGGTTTTGACTACCGGGGTGAACCATCGCCCTTCCCCTGGCCGGCGATTAGTTCCCAATTCGGCATCATGGATACCTGCGGATTCCCCAAGGATTATTACTACTACTACAAAGCCCATTGGACCGCCGCGCCTTTGATCCACGTTATGCCCCATTGGACTTGGCCCGGCAGGGAAGGGGAGAAAATGCGGCTGAGGGTTTTTTCCAACTGCCAGGAGGCGGAAATCGTGGTAAACGGCCTTTCTGCGGGAAGAAAGACCTGCGGTCCTGACTGGACAGAATGGGAACTGCCCTATACGCCGGGGGTTCTGGAGGCGGTGGCTTACCGAGACGGAAAAGAAGCGGCCCGGGAGATTCACAAGACCGCCGGAGTCCCGGCGGCATTGGTCCTTGAACCTGAAGGCTGGGCGGAACCCCTGCTGCGGACCGGGGGTGCGGCGGTGGTTTCCGTCTCTGTGCTGGACCGGGAGAGGAATCCCGTACCCACCGCAGATAACAGCGTTAGTTTTGAGGTAACCGGGAACGGGAGGCTTCTGGGACTTGGTAACGGAGATCCTGCGGATCACAGCGGTGATACTTACCCGGTCCGCAGGCTTTTCGCCGGGAAGGCCGCCGTGATCATTGGGGCCGGAGCCGGGAAAGACAGCCTTATTCTCAGGGCAAGCTCCCCCGGTCTTGCCGGAGCGGAACTGGAAATCAAAATACAGTAATGAAGAACCCGGGAGCAAGCTCGAAGCAAGCATGCTTGCCGGTATCTTTGCTGGAGCGGAAATTGCGGACCCTTGGTCCGGCGGGCCATTAACCCGCATAAGCGGGTTCTTGGTTCCATTTTTCAAATATCCATAATAATGAGGTCATTCCGCGCCCCAGCTACGCAGGGGAACGCTCCATTCCCACGGCTCCACTCCACTCACAGTTTGTCGGCCCTGGAAATACTGCGCATTTCCTTATCCGGGCCGCCAAACCGTCGCATAGGTTCGGAAAATTGCAAAAAACTCGTATGCAAAGTTTACCAGTCCTGCCTAAATACTTGTCCTATAAGGAATTAGCGTCGCTGTTCCGGTAGGCCACAAGAGCGGGAAATTGATGTTATCAGGTATGTCATCAATTTCCCAAAAAACGGGGTTTTGCTATGCATAACGACTTCACTTTGTTCACACGGAAGGTTCCATCGGGGAAAACGGCGGTGTATTACTACGCTTATGACGATGACGGGCGGCGGCTGGGGCCGTGGACTACCGGGGAAGCAAATAAAACGGCTGCACGGAATTACTGTAACCGCCTGAACCGGGAAGGCCGCCTGCTGCCGGGACCGAAGGGCATACCGACTTTCGAGGAGTTTTCCAAAGGTTTTTGGGAATGGGAAACCTGCCCCTACCTGAAAGACCGGAAGAAACGCAAGAACCTTACCAGGGCCTACGCCGATAAAAATAAAAAGGTGGTGCAGTCCCAGTTATTGCCCTATTTCGGAAACATGCGGCTGGACAAAATCACCCCGGAAATCATTGAGGAATGGTTCGACCACATGACCAATGAAGGTTATAAAAACACGACCACCAATGGTTATTTCGGGACGCTCAAAACCATGCTCAAATGGACGGCGAAGAAAAAAGCCATCCCCGGCGATCCGCTGGTGGACATTGAACGGCTGATGAATGACCGGAAAAAGCGGTTCTATCCTGGAATTATGTACAACCAAACCGCTCCCGCCAAAAATTGTTTCGCCTCAGCTCCTTCTGGAGGGATTGTTATGATTAAACCGGACAGTAGTGATTTTTCATAAATCC
>JAIRLK010000151.1 GCA_031259515.1 Treponema sp.
TTCCTTACCAAAAAGGCAAAAGCGACGGAAGAAGAAACGCCGATAGAAGCTGGGACTGAGGCAAGCGAAGGCGAATAGGAGGGGACGACTCCCGCCTGACCCATCCATCTCTTGTCAAACCTCCCGGGAGGCCTTGGCCCCAAAGCCCCTATGTCCCGGCGGCAGCCCATTCCCGGAAAGGTGATACTGTTCAAGGCGGCATAGGCATTGGTCCGGGCGATTTCCGGGCTGGAACCCCAGGCTGAAGCCGCCAGGACTCGGCCGCCTGATGTGAGCAGGGGGCCATCCCCAGCTGCGGAGGCTCCGGTGAAAAAGATGCGGTCCCCCGATTGTTCCAGCCGTTCCCTGTCGGGGAAGGCTTTCTGGTCATCTCAGAAATAACATGCTGTATTTTATTTATGAACAGTTCCTTACTTCCTCGACCCGGGTTTAACGAAGGGGACCCCTTGTTTGCAAAGCTCACAGTCGGCGCTGTCCCAGTCGGCGGCTTCCAATTCAACCGCAGCGTAGAGGGGCCAGGGGATGTCCACGCCGGGAGAACGGCGGTCCACCACGCAGGCCAGGGCCGCTATGCGTCCGCCCAGGGCCTCCAGGACTGCGGCGCACTCTCCCGAAGATTTACCGGTGGTAACCACGTCTTCGGCGATGAGAATACGGGTCCCCGGTTCTATGGCGAAGCCCCGGCGCAGTTTCATGGCCCCCGTATCATCCCGCTCGGTGAAGAAGGCGGGAAGGCCAAGCTGGCGGCCCAGTTCGTAGGCAACCACGATGCCACCCAGGGCAGGGCCCGCCACCGCATCCAGGGCGAGTTTCCCGGCCAGGACATCCGCCTTGATACGGTTAACCGCCTGAGCAAGAGCCGCCGCAGCCCGGTCCGGGTATTGCAGAAGCCGTGCGCACTGAAAGTAGCGGTCCGAATGGCGTCCGGAAGAAAGGAGAAAGTGCCCTTCCAGCATGGCCCCGGATTCCCGCAGTAAGGTGATGGCATCGCTCATAAAAATCCCCTAGGAGCCTGTTGCACTTGGAGGTTTTTATGGCTTTTTCGTTGAAAAAGTCATAAAAACCACGATAAATGGGCTCCTGCGAACCTTTGGTTCGATGGCAGTTTCCACGGAAAAAATCGCCTGATTGGCTATTTTTTGAGATTTTATGCGCGAAGCGCAACAAACTGCTAGGAGCTTGTGGGACTTTGGAGGTTTTTGCTCAGGGCGCCCCGGCGCTCCTTCATGCAAAAATCTTCAAATAATGGCTCCACTTGTAATCTGTTTTACAATATTATAGCATACTTTTCATGAATAAACAGGCGTTGCGGGCGGACATCCTGCTTTTAATTACGGCGTGTGTTTGGGGTTTTGCGTTCGTAGCTCAGCGGTCGGCAATGGATGCCATGGGGCCTTTTACGTTTAACGCCATCAGATTCATCCTTGGAAGCCTGTCCCTCGTTCCGCTGGTCATCCTTAGATTGAGAAATCCCGAAAGGCGCAAGGACGGACTTACCGGCCTGCCCCTGAAGGTCAGGACCTTCGCCGGCTGTTCCTGCCTGGCCGGGGGTTGCCTTTTTTGCGCCGCAACATTGCAGCAGATCGGGATCATCTACACCACCGCCGGAAATTCAGGGTTTATTACCGGGCTCTATGTGGCGCTTACCCCCATCTTCGGCATCTTCCTGGGAAAGAAAACCGGACTTCCCACCTGGATAGGCGCGGCCTTCACCCTGGCGGGCCTCTTCTTCATCAGCATCGCTTCCCAGATCTTTGTCCAGGCCGACGGCCTCGCTTCGGAACCCCTGCGCCTCAACCCCGGAGACCTTCTCACCGCGATGAGCGCCGTGTTTTGGGCCTTCCATGTACTCCTCATCGACAGTCTGGTCAAGAGGGCGGATCCCGTAGCCCTTGCTTCAGGACAATTCATAGTCTGCGGCATCCTTTCCTTTGCTATAGCCCTTTTTTTCCAGGAGATCACCTCGCCGGAAGCCCTCCGGCAATGCGGCATCCCCCTCCTCTACAGCGCCTTTGGTTCTGTGGGTTTCGCCTACACCTTGCAAGTAGTAGGCCAAAAGTACGCGCCCCCCGCCCACGCCACCATACTCCTCTCCCTGGAAGGGGTCTTCGCCGCCATAGGCGGGGTCATCCTCCTGTCTGAGCCTTTGGGGACCTGGACCCTCCTGGGCTTTGCTCTCATCTTCTGCGGTATGCTGGCCACCCAGACGGATGTCATTCTGCGGGGCCGGAGCGGGTAAATCTTTCCCGCCGGGATTGCTCCACCGTATTGGTTTCTTCATGCGCATTGACGAGTGAGTGGGTAAAAGCTATGTTTAATAGGGAAAAGAGCCTTGAAAAAACTACCCTGCCGCGTGATCCTCCTCATCTTCTTCTTCTTTCCTTTGGTTTTATGGGCGGCGGAAGACAAGGCCGCGTTACTTTCCGGGGCCGCTCTAAGGGCGGAACTCTCCCGCCTGCTGCGGGAAGAGGGATTCGATATTGAAGAACTGCCTCTGCCGGAATACGGGGGAAAAGGGGCGTCCATCGTGGCGGCGCTTCCCGATCCGAAGTCCGGAACAAAGGTGGTTTCCCCGGCTATTTTCATTTTGGCGGTACCCCTTACTGACACGGCGGAAAAACCGGCGGAAAGGCCGGGGCAAAATGCCGGAAAATTCCCTTTCGGCATTGAGACGGCCCTTTCGTTCCTTGAAAAGGCACGGGAAAATCAATTAGACAAGCGAGTTGCCGCCGCCTTTTTAGAGGACACTCCGGGAGACCTGCGGGGACTGGAAGACCTTGCCGCCTCCCTGGATTATCCGGAAAACGCCGCCCTGGTGTACCTGGATTTTATCGAGCCGCCTGGGGAAATCGTGATACACCACGAGGCCAAGGGCGGCATAGCGCCTCTTGCCATGGTAGAGCCCTTGCCCGAAATTCTGGAACAACAGGACATACCCTCTGGTTTTGGAGTACGCTCCCACGAACTTCACAACCTGGGCCTTGCGGAAGGTCCGGCAGTCCTTGAACGCGCCCGCAGCCTGGAGATTCCGGCTATCCTGCTTACCGCCTCCGGAAGTGTTTCCGCCGCCGCTGACAGCGAGATTCTTGCGGCAGCCCTAGCCGAATATGCCGCCGATCTCCAATGGGAGATCGGCGGAATGGATACCCATTATTCCCTCTTTACCTACGGTAAACATATCTTCTTCCTGTCCGAAGGTTTAACCCTCGTCCTGATTATCTTTTTGGCGGGAGTAGGGATTGCCCTTCGAATCCGGGGTTTCATGCCGCGCCGCCTGGTCAGGGGGCTTCCCCCGGCAAGCGCCGCTCATCCTCCGCAATCCGGGCAGGAAAAGCCGCCCTTGGGCCGCTGGTCCGATCACTGCGCTCACGGCGCGGTATTCCTGGCTATCCTGGGGATTCTGTGGGGGACTTTTCTGGATTTAAGCTGCGCCCCGGCCTTCATCTGGGTTCTGGCCTTTACCATCTTGGGCGCGGCCCTGCATTTTGCTCCGGCGGTGTTCATCTGCGCCCTCCTTTCTCCCTTCAAAGGTGCGGAAACGATATTCCTGGCTCTGCGAGGAGAAGCCTTTACCGGCAGCGCTTCCCTGGGCCCGGGTATTTACCTGCTCCCGGCCTGCCTGCTCCTGCCCTGCCTGTTCTTGATTTTCCGGGGGATTATCCTGCTTGTTGAAAAGAAAAAAAGCCGGATTTCACCGGAGGAGCTTGAGAAGTCGGGGCTTTAGGGTTCGGTCTCGATGGCTAAAGCCACGCTCAAGCCACATTTGGGGAGCCTGGCGGAAACCCACTGTCAACAAGTTAAGGGGGAAAATACCGAAATCCCCCCATCAACAGTTTGACTTGTGGTTGTGGGGAGGATGCGGTTCTTTCGGATACTCTTTTCTCGCCACTTTCCGGTTCGGACCTACAGGCACTATCCGCCCCTTTATATCCGATATCAGTTCCCGGTACAGCCGCAGGCGGACAAACCCTCTCCCCTCCGCCGCTATCCTCATGAACCGGTCTTTCAATACCC
>JAIRLK010000163.1 GCA_031259515.1 Treponema sp.
AAGATACAACAGGGCCGGTGCGGGATGTCGCTGCACCGGTTAAAACAAAAAGCATCCTGACCCAAGCCTGATAAGCGGCGCTGCGTTGGTGAGGGGGATAGCTCTGTCCGTACCGTGGAACAGACCGGGTAAAACAGCGGGCAGGCAGGGGGAACAGACGGACAGCCACAGAAGTGAACCGTAAAAACGGAAGACTGTCCGCCGATACCCTCAAAAAACAGCCGTTATTGCACTTTTTTTACAGCCCCGATTTTTTAATGCCCGCCGGATAGTCTCACGAGACGCCGTTTCCGCATCGGTGTTCTCAAGGCTTACCCACTGGTCCTCCAATAATCCTAATGTCCACCGAGCACAGCCCCCCGGCGCCGGTCCGCACACCAGGGTGATAAGCCGTGCTTCGTCTTCCCCGCTGAGAACTCGCGGACGGTGTCCTCATGGCTTTCCTTCAAGGCTTACCTCAAACCCCTCCTCCACAAACCGCTGCCGCAAAAAGGCTATCCCACGGGGACCTATGCCGGCCCATTCCGCTATTGCTTCATCGGCATACCCTTCGTTGGCAAGGAGCAGTGCCTGAGATGAGTTTGCGTTTATGGGTCCCCTGTTTCCCTTTGTTGATGATGTTATATTGTACGGAATTATTTTTGTAAGGTTAAATTGCCGGTTTTTACGGCTTTTCGATTGTTTTTAACCTAATTTTTATGATATGATACTTTCTATCATGATTAAATCAATATGTTTAAAAACTACGGAAGCGGATGATGTGGAGGTTGCGGTTGCCGAGATAACCGGGCAGCTTGCCAGGGAAAAACTTCTGCGCTATTCTGTAGGAATAATTACCTGTTTTGCGGATTTTGTCAGTTCCGGGGTTGTTGCCGCCCTGTCCGAACAATTGCCTTTCCCTATCGTGGGAACTACCACCCTGGCGGCGGCATCCAATGGTTTTCAGGGAGAGATAGTCTTGATTCTAACGGCGCTTACCAGCGACGATGTTGAATTTACTCTGGGAGTGACCGGCGCCATTACGGATGAAGATGAAGCGCCCCTCATGGTCGCCTGGGAAGCGGCAACCGCCGGGAAGCCGGGAAAGCCCAGTCTGATGTTGAGCTTTGCGCCCTTGCTCCTGAATGTAGCCGCAGATTTTTACGCTGAAGTCTGGAGTCGCATAAGCGGGAACGTCCCCAACTTCGGTACCCTGGCGGTAGATCATAACCAGGATTACCATGAGTCTCAGACCATTCTGGGAAAAGAGGCTTTCCGGGACCGGTATGTCTTCGTGCTTTTCTACGGAAGCCTGGAGCCCGAATTCTTTGTAGGCGGTTTATCGGAGGAAAAAGCCTTCAGGGAAAAAGGGGTGGTTACTTCTTCTCAGGGAAACCTGCTTAAAGAAGTCAATGGCCTCCCTGTGGCGGACTACCTGAGTTCATTGGGGCTCGAAAAGGACAAGAACGGGGTCTTTAAGGGGATCAACTCATTCCCCTTCATCTTGAATTACAATGACGGGATGCCTCCGGTTATCCGGGTGATGTTTGCTATTACCCCGGACGGATCGGCGGTCTGCGGGGGGAAAATTCCCAAGGGGGCGACTCTTGCGGTGGGGGTCATCAACAGCGAAGAAGTCCTCACGATTTCCTCGGAGGTGCTTCAAAAGGCCAAAAAACGGGCTCTAGCGGGGGGGAAGAGCCTCCTCATTTTCTCCTGCGTGGGACGCTATTTTGCTCAAGGATTCAATACCACCGCCGAAATGGATAAAACCCAGGAAATACTGGGGGACACGCCTTTTCACCTTTGCTATTCCGGTACGGAATTATGCCCGATGACCGGGAAAGACGGGAAGATAACCAACCGCAGTCATAACGATACGATTATTGTGTGTGTAGTCTAGTAGCAACACGCTGGAATGGCTATGGGAAACAACGAAGAGACTCTGGCGGCTGAATTAAAGAGGACCCGGCTTACCGTTAAAAAGCTCGAACGGGAACTCAAACTGGCCAATATCGTTATAGAGCGTAACAGAGTCTCCGCTGAGGCAAAAGATAATTTAAGCAGAACTATCGAAGAAAAAAAGTCCGAGCTTGAAATGCACATGAATCTGCTTCTGGAGAACTGCCCTGACATCATCATGCTTTTTAACAGCGAAGGCAGGATCGCCTATTGTACCGAGGCCTTCCTCAAGATAGCGGGAATAGCCGGTTTCGGCATGATAGCGGACAGGCATTACCGGCATATCCTGGGAAAATTTGGGTTCCAGTCATTGCTGGATCAGGTTGACGCGATTTATGTGCAGATGGACGGAAACAGCAAATTTGCCCCCATAACCCTGCATCAAGCCATAGACTTCAGCGGCCAGGGAAATCTCAAGGATTACACCATACAGGTTACTCCGATGAAGGATGATAATGGGAATAACCAGGGCGCCATGATCCTGTTTTATGACGTTACCGAACTCCTTGAGGCACGGCGGGAGGCCGAAAAGGCCAACAAGGCTAAGTCCGACTTCCTTGCCACGGTATCTCACGAAATCCGTACACCCATGAACGCCATCATCGGTATTGCGGCCATACTGGAAAATACAGAGCTTACGGAGGAACAACGGAAGTACCTCAAAAAGATACAAAATTCCTCCAATATACTCCTCAGTCTCATCAACGATGTTCTTGATTTTTCCAAGATTGAAGCCGGGAAACTGGAAATTATAAACGACTATTTCAGCCTGAATCACCTTCTGGATCATTTGCGGGAGGTTTTTGAACTCCTCTTCCAGGAAAAAGGCCTGGATTTCCGGTGCGTCTTTTCCGATGAACTTCCCCGGATAATATACGGCGATGAAAAGCGTATAGGCCAAATCATCACCAACCTCCTCAACAACGCCTACAAGTATACCAATCAGGGGGGGGTGGTCTTACGGGTTGACACGGCGCCCGCCGCGTCAGCTCCGGGAGAGACGGACGCGTCGTCCGATACCACCACAATACGGTTTTCCGTGGAAGATACGGGCATAGGCATCAAGCAGGATGCCATACCCCGGCTTTTCTCGGCCTTTGAGCAGCTTGACCTGGTGCGGAACAAGCAGGTTCAGGGAACGGGCCTGGGGTTGGCAATCACGAAACGCCTGTGCGGCCTTATGAACGGCGTCATCACCGTTACCAGTATTTATGACCGGGGATCTGTCTTTACGATTATTCTCCCCCTCAAAACGGGAATGCCGGAAGACCTCCCTGCCGATGAACTGGCCGTAACATCCTTTACCGCCCCCGGAGTTAAGGCGCTTTTGGTGGACGACATCGACATCAACCTGGAAATCGCTTCGTTCATGTTGAATTCCTTTGAAATCAACCCCGATACCGCAAAAAGCGGTTCCGAATCCGTAGAAATGGCGAAAAACGCGGAATACGACATCATCTTCATGGACCACATGATGCCCGAAATGGACGGCGTGGAAGCGATCAAGCGCATCCGGTCCCGGGGGGAACATAACGCGATGGTTCCTGTTATCGCCCTGACGGCCAACGCGGTCTCCGGGGCCCGGGAAATGTTTCTGCAAAACGGTTTTAACGATCTCCTTTCCAAGCCCATAGAAGTCAAGGCCCTGGCGGAGATTCTTCTTCGCTGGCTGCCCGGAGAACTGATAGTCAAGAACTGGG
>JAIRLK010000392.1 GCA_031259515.1 Treponema sp.
CCCCCGGTCCTTTTTGTTTCTCATTTTCTTCTTAACCGGTTGGCATTACAGGAATTAATATAAACCTTTTCCTCCCGCATACCGATAATATGCTAGAGGTATAGCAGGTATGGTCAAAGAAAACGCGGCGGCAGATCAAGATAAAACCATAGAATATAACCGGTGTACAGCGGTTTTAGAGCGGGAACGGGAACTGGTAACGAAAATCGCCGGGATGCAAACCATGATCCGTAAGGCGGTCCTAAACCGGCAGTGGGTGGACTTTGAGACCCGCATGGCGGCCCTGGAACAAATCGGGGCGCAATTTGAGGACCTGGATCAGGAACGTATCAGGATATTCGCATCCATTTCGGGGAAACACGGGGAAGATGCCGTTGGTTTTTACGCCCTGGCATCCCGTTTCCCCCCGGATGAACGGCAGGCCATCACCGGGGTATACCGGAGCCTTAAAACGGAAACCCGAAAAGTCAGGCTGGAAAGCGGCGCCCTTATGAATTACCTCAACGAAGCAAGCCTCGTGGTTACCGGATTTCTGGAAGCAGCCTTCCCGGACCGGAAAGGTAAGATCTATTCCCGCAACGGCGCACAGGTTCACGCAGACATACGGAGTATGGTGGTGAACCACCATTTTTAGTACATAACCAGGAGGAACCATGACATCGACATTTCAGGGGATTGAGATAGGAAAACGGGGGGTCATAGCCCACCAGCAGGCGCTTAATACCACCGGGCATAATCTTTCCAACGCTTCCACCGAAGGCTACTCCCGGCAGAGGGTTGAAATATCGGCCTTTGATCCTATATATCTGCCGGGCCTTAACCGGGAGGAAACCCCCGGACAGATAGGCCAGGGGACTATCATAGAACGTATAGAGCGCGTTAGGGACCAGCTTCTGGACCGGCGTATCGTGGCCCAGGCCGGCGGGGAGGGGTACTGGACCGCCAGGGACCCCTATATACGCATGATGGAACAGGCCTACCTGGAAGTGGGGGGGAATTCCATACGGGGAAAGATGGACGCCTTCTGGGATGCCTGGCAGGAACTTTCGATATACCCCGCCGATACCCCTCCCCGGACGGCAGTGCTTGAACGGGGTAAGACCCTGGTAGACGGCATACACGAGCGGTATAAGAGTCTCAAGGGCCTCCAGGACATGGCCGAGGAGGACATCAGGCTTACGGTAAGCAAGGTCAACGGCCTTTCCCGGGAAATCGCGGGCCTTAACGGGGACATACAGCGCATCAAGGCCCAGGGGGATAACCCCAACGACCTCCTGGACCGCCGGGACCTTTTGGTTGATCGCCTTTCGTCGATTATCGACGTTACGGTGGATAACCGGGACCCGGATGAATTCATGGTCCATACGGCGGGGTTCATTCTGGTCCAGGGCGGCATAGGCCGGCAGTTCGATCTGGTTCAAGGCACGGAAACCCAGGGCTATTCCCGCATCACATGGCGGGATACCGGGGACGAGGCCCTTTTCCGGGATGGAAGCCTGGCCGCCTTGGTGGAACTGAGGGATCACACCATCCAGGAAGAGATTCAGAACCTGGATTCCATGACTATGAATTTCATCGATCTGGTAAATGAGGTACACCGTTCGGCTTACGGGATCAACGGGGCCACCGGGATCGATTTCTTTACCGAACATCCCTTTGTTACCAATGTAAACGGCAACTATGACCGGGACGGGGACGGGGCCTATGATTCAAGCTATATATTCAGGATCAACGGGACCAATGCCCTGGAGGAACGGGAGCAGGTAGGGCTGGAGGGGGTAATCACCCTTTCCGCCGCCGGGGGCAATGTGGAGGTTTCCTATTATCCCACCGACACGGTAGGTGATATTGTGAACAGGATCAACAATTCTGGCGCCGAAGTGACGGCCCGGCTCAACCGGGACGGACGGCTTTCCCTTAAAGGGACTCCGGCGGAAGGGGCCATACTCCCCGGCGGCAACCCGGACTTTGTGATCCGCCACATTGAGGATTCTGGCCGTTTCCTGGCGGGCTATGCCGGGGTTCTTAACGCCCCGGGTCCTGAAGGGGCGTATGATTGGGGAGGTCCGGATGCGGTGGCGGTCTTAGCCGGCGGCGCCGTGGACCGGGCGCCGGCGCCCACAGCTCATCCTTCAGGCTGGATAGAGGTGAATCCTGCCCTGATTCGGGACCCCGGTTCGGTGGCTTCCGGTTTTGGGGAGAACGGCAGGGCCGCTAATCCCGGGAATGGCGACGCCGCGATGGCCATAGCCGCCATCCGGAACACGGAGGTTATGGTAGGCAGCCTTGGGACCTTTGACGACTACTTTGCCGACGCGGTAGGACGGGTTGGTATGCTTGGCGCTCAGAGCCGGGATTCCCTGGAAACTCAGAACCTCATCATGAAGCAGCTCAAAGACCTGCGGGAGTCCATTTCCGGCGTCAATGTTGACGAGGAACTATCAAATATGATCAAGTACCAGCATGGGTACGCTGCGGCGGCCCGGTTCATCACAACGGTGAATTCCATGCTGGATACGATTATTAATAGAATGGGGGTGTAATAAATCATGAGACGTGTTTCCACGGATATGCCGAATAACGATATACAATATTACCTGCGGAGGCAGGAGGAGGGGCTTGCCAACATTCAGTCCAAGATTGCGGGCCAAACGCGGATTCGTGAATTGCGGGATGATCCCCTGGCCGCCTCCCACGCGGTACGGTACGAATCCTACCTGGCCCGGCTTGAACGGTTCGAGAAGAATACCCTCTACGCCAAAGACCACTACAACGAAGTGGACTTTTACCTGCGGGAGAGCAACGATATACTCCAACGGGTACGGGACCTTTCGGTCCAGGGTGCGACCGGCACGTATGCGGCGGAAGACCTCAAGTACATGGCGGTGGAGATCAACGAACTCCTCAAGGAACTGGTTTCCCTTTCCAACGCGACCGGTTCCGATGGCAAACAGCTTTTTGCCGGGGACAAGGCCCTTACCGAGCCTTTCCGCATTGTGGAAGGAACGGTTCCCGACGGAGGGGAAAGCATGGTGGTCCGGGTGGAATACCGGGGCGCCGGCTCGGAGAGGAAGGCGGAAATAACCGACCAGACCTATGCCAACCTGGACCTTGGGGGAGGGGATGCCTTTTGGGCGGAAAAGATGCAGATATATTCTACTACGGATGCCACCGATTACCGGACGCCTGCGGACAGCGCCATCTATGTGGACGGCTACGAGATCCCCGTTATGGTAGGAGATACGGTTCAGGCCATAGCGGCGAAGATAAATGATTCACCCGCGCCGGTTAAAGCCTACATAGACCCGGAAACAAAGGGGCTTGCCCTGGAAGGGACCAACGCCCACCTTATTCGCCTTGAGGACCGCCAGGGGTCTCAGGTTTTGCGGGACCTGGGGCTCATTGCAGCAAGCGGCGACCCGGGCGCGCCGAACTGGAATTCCGATGCGCGGGTTTCCGGCGGTTCGGTCTTTGATATGGTCATCCGTCTGCGGGATGCCCTGTTCCGGGGGGACAGCGAATTCGTGGGCAGCCAGGGCATAGGGGGCATTGATTTAGCCCTGGCCAACATCCAGAGCCGTCTTACCGTCAACGGCAGCCGACAGGAACGGGTGGAGCAGACCTGGGAGCGGCTAAACCAGGAGATCCCCAATGTAACCGCCGCGTTGAGCCGGGAAGCCGGGTTGGATATGGCCACGGCGGCGACGGAACTCAGTATGATGCAGTTCGCCCATAAGGCGGCGTTACAAACCGCCGCCAAGATACTGCCCCCGACTTTACTCGATTTTTTGCGGTAGGATGGGAAGGGTAGAGGCGTGAAGGTTACAACGAAAGCTTACGGCGTTATAGATGTAGATGAGCACCAGAAAATCACGATTGCTTCCGGACTCTTTGGGTTTGAATCTTTTAAGGACTATGTTCTTCTGGATGCCGAGCGCCAGCCCTTTTACTGGCTTCAATCCATGGATGTAGAGCGGGTTGCTTTTATTCTTGTCAATCCCTTTCTTTTCAGGCCGGACTATGAACTGGATATTGGCGACGAGGAGATGGCGGAAATCGGCATTTCCGACCCTCAAAAAGCGCTGATCTTTTCTATTGTAACCATCCCGGTCAATGGAGGCCCCATGACCGCCAACCTTCAGGGGCCGCTGGTTATCAACCGGGAAACACGCCAGGGAAAGCAAGCCGTCCTTACGGATCCCCGCTGGAAGACCAGGCATAACATCATGGACGAACTAGCTGCGGCGAGGAATCACTGATGCTGATACTATCGAGGAAAGTTAATGAAAAAATCATGATCGGGGACGATATTTCCGTATCCATCATAGAAATCCGCAGCGATCAGGTGCGGTTGGGAGTAACGGCCCCTAAAAACATCAAGGTTTTCCGTCGGGAGCTATTTGACGCCATCAAAGCTGAAAACAAAGCCGCAGTGGAATCAACCCCCATATTCCCGGAACTGGACCTGGGCCTTCGGGGAGAACCGCTTTAGGCGCAAGGCGAGTAAGTTTGTGGGACTTGCCCCTAAACACGGGCCCCGTCCATGCCCCTAGTACAGGCGCAGACGGACAAACCGTCTCTCCTCTGCCGCTATCCTGATGAACCGGTCTTTCAATACCCCTACCGCATGATTCACATTGGCCCGGTATTCGTACCGCCCTTCTTTCCCGGCTCCCTCAACGCTTTTCTCTGCGCACTCGCCAGCATATTCGATACCGTCATCATAGCGTAAAAGTCCTGTTTGGTGTTGTCAGCCAGCCGCCCGCTGAAGTTCTCCAGTTCAAGTTTTTGTTTAACCCGGTTGTATGCCCTTTCCACCGGCCATCTCTGGTAATACAGTTCGGGAAAAGCCCCCT
>JAIRLK010000409.1 GCA_031259515.1 Treponema sp.
CAAAAAGACAGGGATCAACTACAAAATGACAGGGATCAACTGCAAAAAGACAAAGATCAACTACAAAATGACAAAAATCAATTACAAAAAGACAGGGATCAACTGCAAATAAAATATGACGCATTGATAAAAGATTTTACCGCGCCAAAGGCTACATGGGTATCAGGCGTAAATATAACTTCGATCAAGGCGGGGAACTTCGCACAAGGCGGTCAGTGGCTGACAAATGCGGGTAATGCCTTATATGCTTCACAGATGCGGTATCTTGCACCCGTAATAACCTATAATTCCCTTCTTGATATAGAAATAACCTTTTATATAAAGATCATTGAGCCCAACGGAAATTTATTAAGTAATTCCTCCATTTCTTATACATCGCCCACCGGCTATACGTATTCAACAACAGAATGGGTACACCAGGGTAATAACCAAACGCTTAACTTGTCTGGCTGGGGAAATAGCAACAGCAGTTCGTACAGCGCAGGTCAATGGACCGTAGAAGTCTGGCATAACAATGCGTGTCTGCGATCCGAAAAGGTAACCATAAATCCATAGGGTTTTTGAAAACAATATTGGACGTGCTCGAAAACCCGGTTGGTTCTCTCACAAGTCTCCTCTCGGCGAATAAAAAAGAAAAAATTGTATTCCGGCTCTTATCCGGAAGCGGCGAAAACGCTTTAAGTCTATAACTGCCCGAAGTTCATCAATACCTGGCGGAGCCGCTGTTCCAAAAGGTTGAACGAGAAAAACCGGCGGCCCAACTCGTAATTACGGGCGGTGATGACCTCTACCAGGGCGGGATTGTTGAGAATGGCCCGGACCGTGTTGATGGTTTCCGGGGTAACGTAGTTTTCCATCATCACGATGTCAAAATCCAGGGGCTCTATGTCCTGCTGGAAGATCGAATACCGGTTTACCAGCATCGGTTTTTTGAACCACAGGGCTTCCAGAAAAGCGTTTCCAAAGCCTTCATAGGTTGAAGGATAGGTAACAAAGTCGGCGTTAAGGTAACAGTCCCAGAGGCTGTACTTTTTCTCCCCGGTTTCAGTAACGCCCCGTTCGGCGCCTATCATGCCGGGCCGGACTATGACATCTACCCCCAGGAGGGCGGCGTAATCCATTGTCCGCTGGAAGTAGTCTGATCCTTCGTCACGTTCCTGGTGGCTGATGAGGAGCTTGGCCTTCTTGTCCCGCAGCCGCCCGGCCAATTCTATGGCGTGTTCTATGCCTTTCCGGGCGATCACCCGTGTCGGCTGGAGGAGCAGCGCCTCGTCGTCCGCCACCCCCAGGTCCCGGCGTATACCCCGGCCGTAATCGTCCAGGACCGGCGGTTCGGTGTCAAAGTCAAACACATTGGGAATGATGGTCGAAGCGATCCCGCAGCGGTACGAAAGCTGCTGCCGGCCTTCGGAGTTGATGACTACGTGGTTGATGGTATGCAACCGGGGCGGAAAGGACATGGACAGGTAGTCTTCTACACAGTTCACGGAGAAACGCTGGCGTTCCCAGGCAAAATCATGGTGATGGGCGATAGTAGGAATGCCGGTCTCGGCGATGAGCTCCGTCAGCGCAAGCCCCAGGGGAATGTGCATAGGAATAGTAAGGGCGTTTTCCGTAATCAGAAGGTCTATCCTGAAATTTCCCACAAAATCATACAGGGCCCGTTTCAGCCGGTACCGGACAGCCTGAATCTCCCCGGTAAGATCCTTTCCCCGCACGGTAGTCCCGAAACAGCGTTCCTGAAGCTCCATCACCAGGGGATGACCGAAGAAAGCTTCCTCATTTACCATAGAATTTTCCGGCTCCCAGTCGGAAAGGCCGGAAAAGAAATAACATTCGTAACCCATCTTCTCCAGAACTTGCCGCCATTTGGCGGTTTCCAGAGAAACCCCGTCAGTCCCCTTAAAGCGGGTTGAAACAAAACCGATACGGCGTATAGCATTCCATTTAGTCAAATACATAGCCTATGCTTCTTCCCCCGGATTCCGGTTGAAACAGTTCAAAAGCCGGACAACAGAACCAATTTTTTGATGAGCGTCATGAAGCCGCTGCCCCAGAGGATTTTTAGAAAACGAAGCCAATTCTTTCCAGTTAAAGATGAGTTCATGGGGATTTTTTGAAAAATCCTCCGCCACCAGCTTCATGTAATTTTCTATAACCCTAAAGCGTTCGGCGGCAAGGATAAGGTATTCCCGTGCTTCAGTATTGATGCCGCTGACAATGGCGTTGATATAACGCGCCTGGCTCCGGTCATGTTCCGCCCGGACCAGGGCCGCTTTAATCCGGGGGCCGTTTTTGCCCTTTTCTCCCAGCGTTGCGTCCAGAGCGGGGATCATGCCGGCCAGCTCTTTAATCCCGTGAATAGCCTCGGACATCTCCCGGGACGAAGCGGCCACAGTCCATTGCCCTCTGATAAGGAGGATATCGGAGAGGTCCTGGAATTCCCGGTTCATAAAATCCTCAATAAAGGCCATCAAATAATTGAGCCCCAGGGCAAAAGAATACCCGTCCAAGCCTTTCTTGGTCAGGTTCTCGCTTTCCTGCTCGGTGTAGAATTGCAGCCGGACGGTATCGGTGGAACCGAAGATGCTTCGAGCCAAGGAGCGGATCTGGGCGTTCCATTCTCTTGTCGTAAGCCCGTCGATGATATACTGGATTTCAGCCTGTTTGTTTCCCAGCCAAGTCTGGGCAAAGGATTCGTTGGGAATTTTCAATTTTCCCTGCCACAGCGGATCCCGAATGGTGTATTGGATGATCCGTTCCAGGATGTTTGAGTCCTGTATATCCTCTATCCGTCTGATGACCGCATTCCACTGCTCAAGGGGGATCACCTCAATACCCCCATTACTCAACCGCATTATTCCCAGAACGGTCTTCCAGTTTTCGCTGGGGTTGAGAGGGGGCAGTATGCTATGCAAGGTTTCAAGATATTTGATAATATCCTTTGCCTTGGTTGCCGTGAATTTCGGATGATACCCCTCAAGCTGTTCAGGCAAATTGGCATCGAATTTTTGCAACACCTTGAAGAAGGGATAGGTAACGAATTGGTTAAAGGCGAGAATCTGGTTATTGGTAACATCCACGGCGTGCAGGCGAACCTCGTCAAAGGCGGCGGTTACAACCGACAACTCCTGAGTAAGCTGGGGAATAAGCTCTTTAGGGGACGTTGTCTTGAGCCGCTCATCGATCACGGGAGGATTGAGCTTTCGGAGCGCCGCAAGAGCCGGCTTGTCCATGAAAACTTCCAGCGTGAACTGCCGTATCCGGGCCGCTTTGTTGATGTCCCGGATAAAAACCGACGCCGGATAGATAATCTTGTAGATTTCATACAACTCCTGCGCGAAGGCCGGCTCAATTTCCTCGGTACGGGGCTTATAAAACCGCATATACTTGTTTTCGTTCAGATCCCTTAGTATCTGCTTGAGGAAATTCCGCTTTTCCAAATCCGAGTCATTATCCCCGGAGATAAATGAAAATACCCTGTCTAAAATATCTTCCGCCATATATCATCCCTCAATAAAGCATACGATAGAACCGCAAGGTTTGCAAACTCCCGTTTGAAGACATCCGCTTTACACACCATTTTTTGACATAAGATTCGATAAATACCCTATAACAGCCCGCCAACAGAAATAAAGCAGGAGTTTACCGACCAAAGTCCCGTAAACTCCTATTTAACCGCCAGCGGGTCCTGCCGTTCCCGCTTAAAACGGCCTGTCCGCAAGGTACTTGTACTCCTTGTAGAGCCGTTCGGCCTGGGCTTTGGTCTTGGCCAGGAGCGCGTCCGCCCGGTCAGGGCTAGCGGCCTTGAGGCTCTTAAAGCGCACTTCCTTGTACATGAAGTCTTCAAGGCTGGTAGCCGCCTCTTTGGAGTCAAGCTGGAAGGGATTCTTGCCCTGATCCTTGAGCCGGGGATCGTAGCGGTACAGGGGCCACAGTCCGCAGGTAACCGCCGCCTTCTGCTGTTCAAGACCTTTCGACATATCAATCCCGTGGTTGATGCAGTGGGAGTAGGCGATGATGATCGAAGGCCCGTCGTAGCTTTCCGCTTCCCGGAAGGCTTTGATGGTCTGAGCCATATTGGCCCCCATGGAGATCTTGGCGGTGTAGACGTAGCCGTAGCTTATAGCCATAGCGCCCAGGTCTTTCTTGGCGATGTCTTTGCCCGCCGCGGCAAATTTAGCGATAGCGCCGATGGGAGTGGCCTTGGACATCTGACCGCCGGTGTTGGAGTAAACCTCGGTGTCCAGCACCAGGAGGTTCACGTTCCGGCCCGACGCGATAACGTGGTCCAGGCCGCCGTAACCGATGTCGTAGCCCCAGCCGTCGCCGCCCAGGATCCACACGGACCGCTTAATGAAGTGATCCGCCAAAGAAAGGAGCGTCTGCGCAGCGGGTTTGGAATCGTTTTTCAGGGCGGCTTTGAGCTCGTCCACCAGCTTCCGCTGTTCCTCAATGGCCGCGTTGTCCGCCTGGGGATTGGCCAGTATCTTGTCTATGAGCGCGGCCTGTATGTTTTCTTCTTTAGCCCGGACAGCCACTTCCCGGGCGTGTTCGGCCAGTTTGTCGCTGGTAAGGCGCATACCCAGCCCGAATTCCGCGGCGTCCTCAAAGAGGCTGTTGGACCAGACCGGTCCCCGGCCATCCGAGCGCTTGCAATAGGGGGTGGTGGGAAGGTTCCCGCCGTAGATGGAAGAGCAACCCGTGGCGTTGGCGATGACGGCCCGGTCGCCAAAGAGCTGGGAGAGTATCTTTATATAGGGAGTTTCGCCGCAGCCGCCGCAGGCGCCGGAGAACTCGAAGAGGGGGCGTTTGTAGGCAAGACCCTTGGGAGTACCCAGGTTGAGTTCCGCATCGGGAGTTTCGGGCAGGCTTTGGAAGTAATTCCAGACGTCAACCTGTTCGGCGTGATAGTCCGGATCATCCGCGTAGGACTTCCAGGACAGGGCCTTCTTTTCGGGATTGTCCCTGGCCTTGCCGGGACAGATGTTGATACAGACGCCGCACTCCATACAGTCCTCAGCGGAAATGACGAGGGCCGCCTTTTTGCCGGGCGCCGCCTTGGGCTTGATCTCCGCGGTTTTAAAGCCCGATGGAGCTTTGGAGACTTCCGCGTCCGTAAGGTTTTTGAACCGGATACAGGCGTGGGAACATACGATGGTACACTGGCCGCACTGGATGCACAGGGAGGGATCCCACGCGGGAACCCGCTCGGCGACCGACCGCTTTTCGTACTGGGTGGTACCTGTGGGGAACGTTCCGTCTTCGGGAATTTTGCTTACCGGCAGCTTGTCCCCTTCCTGGATGGATACCGCGCCCAGCACTTCCCGAATCCAGTCGTCCTTGGCGGTGGCAAAGGGCTGTTTCATGTGGAGGCCGCCCTCAAGCGCGGAGGGGTACTTCACTTCCCTGACCGCTTCCAGGGAAGCGTCTACGGTAGCGTAGTTCTTCTGTACCACATCGGCGCCCTTCTTGCCGTAGGACTTCTCAATGAACTTCTTCATGTATTTGACCGCTTCGTCCTGGGGCAATACCCCGGAAATCTTGAAGTAGGCGGCCTGCATGACCGTGTTGATGCGGCTGCCCATGCCGGACGTGCGGGCAATGTCCGCGGCGTCGATCACGTAGAACTTCACCTTCCTGTCGATGATCCGCTTCTGGGCTTCCACGGGGATTTCCTTCCACACCTCTTCCGCGCTGAAGGGGCTGTTGAGGAGGAAGGTCCCGCCTTCTTTGATATTGGCAAGAAGATCGAAGGTTTCCATATAAGAGAACTTGTGGCAGGCCAGGAAGTCCGCCTTGGTGATAAGGTAGGGCCGGCGTATGGCGCCCTTGCCAAAACGCAGATGGGAAACGGTAAAGCCCCCGGACTTTTTGGAGTCGTAGGAGAAGTAGGCTTGGGCGGAAAGTTCCGGCTTCGCGTCCCCGATGATCTTGATGGAGTTCTTGTTGGCCCCCACCGTACCGTCGGAACCGAGACCGTAGAACATGGCTTCGTTCATGCCTTCCTCGGAAAGGACAAACTGTTCGTCGTAGTCCAGGCTCTTTCCCTGAACGTCGTCCTTTATCCCCACGACGAAGCCGGCGATCTTTTTCCCCGAAAGGTTGTCGAATACCGCCTTAACCATAGCGGGGGTGAATTCCTTGGAACCCAGGCCGTAGCGGCCGCCAAGTACCAGGGGATAGCCGCTGATAAAGTGAGCGTCTCCTGCGGCCTGAACTTCGCCGATGGCGGTACGGACATCCTCGTACAGGGGTTCGCCCAGGGCGCCGGGGTCTTTGGTCCGGTCCAGGACGGCAATAGCGTTAACGGTTTTAGGCAGGGCTTTGACAAAGGCCTGAGCGTCGAAAGGCCGGTACAGCCTTACCTTGAGGACCCCAACTTTTTCCCTCTTGGTCAAGAGGTACTCGACGGTTTCTTCGCAGGTTTCCGCGCCGGAACCCATGATGATGATCACTTTTTCGGCATCCGGAGCGCCAAAGTAATCGAAAAGATGGTAGGCGCGGCCCGTAAGCCCGGCGAACTTGTCCATTTCCGCCTGAACGATAGCCGGAACCTTATCGTAATACTTGTTGACCCCTTCCCGGCTCTGGAAGTAGGTATCGGGATTTTGGGCGGTTCCCCGGATAGAGGGATTCTCCGGGGTAAGGCCCCGTGCGCGGTGGGCGCGGACAAGATCATCGTCAATCATCTGTTTTAGCACATCTTTGGAAACTTCCTCAATTTTTTGCAATTCATGACTGGTACGGAACCCGTCAAAGAAGTGAAGGAAGGGAACCCGTGCGCGGAGGGTGGCGGCGTGGCAGATAGCCGCCAGGTCCATGACCTCCTGAACACTGTTGGAAGCCGCCATAGCCCAGCCGGTCTGCCGGCAGGCCATAACGTCCTGGTGATCCCCGAAGATGGACAAACTGCTCGTGGCCAGGGCCCGGGCGGCGATATGAAACACCGTGGACGTAAGTTCCCCGGCAATCTTGTACATATTCGGAATCATCAGAAGAAGCCCCTGGGATGCGGTAAAGGTGGTACTCAAGGCGCCGGTGGTCAAGGCCCCGTGAACAGCCCCGGCAGCTCCGGCTTCGGACTGCATTTCAACGACTTGGGGAATGGTTCCCCAAATGTTCTTCTCGCCCCGGGCGGACAACTCATCGGAAGTCTCACCCATAGGACTGGACGGGGTAATCGGGTAAATCGCGATTACTTCACTCAGCGCATGGGCTATCTGGGCCGCCGCGGTGTTTCCATCAATCATTACCATGTGTTTATCAGCCATTATTTTCCTCATTAGGTAGGGTTAATTCATTCTAGTCAGGCCAAAGGAATTTTTCAAGTAATATGGCAAAAAACGGGGAAGAATTTACGGTTTATTGGCATTGCCCTGAAGCCCGGCTGGAGCCGGCGGGAAGTTTATTATGCTGAGGGAAACGGTGAAGGACAGAAGTTTCCACGAGGACGGCTGGCCAACTTAATGGTCAGCCTCCTGCACGGTTTGATAATTGAGGGAATTTAAAAAGTTTTGACCGTAATGTATCATCGTAAAATCTAACCGTAGCATCCGGTTGTATCATCATAAAAATCTAACCGTAGCCGTGGTTATATACGAGCGGAAGCCGGAAGGGATTTTCGCTCGTAAACCGTCATAAGCGCATCGACCGCCCGATGGACCTGCTTCTGAAGCAGGACCGGGTTGTAGCGCGGAAAGCGTTGTTTCAGTTCCGCCTTGACTTCGTCGGAAAGATCCGGAGATTCCAACAGCCTGTGGGACCTTACGTACACGGGAACCGACTCTGACCTTCTCAATCAGTTTCATCGTCGGCAGGAAATAATTCAAGAGGGGACACAGGGACTGCAGTAATTTTACATTTAGAAACACATTTTTATGAATCGGAAGAATTTGAACGCATGTGCAACACGAAGCACCGCAATCCGGGCTATCCGCTCCAATCTTTTGGCTGTGCCAAATGGATTTCCCCGGCTATCCCTTCCACAGGCCCCTTGGCCGGCAATGATAGGCCGACAAAGGTAAACTTCCCTGCCGGTCTACACAGCATAGTCAACACCCCGGAGCAAAGAAAGAGTGCGGCGCCCCTTAGAGCAGTGCCTTCTAACGGCTGAATTGTGGTCAGCCTGAGAATCCTGGTTCCCCTTTCGCTATTGACCGCTGCCCCCCAGGGTCATCGCCCAGGACGAACATCAGAAACGCTTCCCAGCTCTCATGCAGAAAACGCCGGAACGAAAACCTCAACCCCTCGAAAAAGGTCTCCCCCCTCCCAAAGGACCCCC
>JAIRLK010000017.1 GCA_031259515.1 Treponema sp.
GGCCGCTCTATGTCATGGTTTTGCCGGGAGTCTTGTTTTTACTTTTATTCAGGTATATTCCCCTGCTGGGCTCGGTTATCGCGTTTCAGGACTATTCGGTATTCAGGCCCTTACTGCAAAGCCCTTTTGTGGGGCTTAAGCATTTCATATTTGTTTTCAGCTCGCCGGATTTCATCCGCGTCCTTGGGAATACCCTGATCTTGGCTCTGCTGGGCGTACTATTCCTGTTTCCGGTACCTATTATCCTGTCTCTGATGATAAACGAGGTTGGTAATAGATACTTGAAAAAATCCATACAGGCCGCCCTGAATATCCCGCACTTCCTGTCCTGGGTCATCATCGGCGGCCTTGCCTTTGATTTATTTTCATCCCACGGCCTTTTTAACATCATCCGCGGCTGGCTCGGCATGGACAGCCTCCTTGTGATGCAGCACGGACAGTATTTCCGGGTGGTCTATGTATTTACTTCCCTCTGGCGCGAGGCAGGATGGAATACCATTGTCTATTTGGCGGCGATGAGCGCCATTGACCCTCAGATTTATGAATCCGCCAGGGTGGACGGCGCCTCGTCGTTCAGGCAGATGGTTTCTATAACGCTGCCCTTACTTATGCCTACGGCGGTTACCCTGCTCTTGCTTCAAATCGGCAGTTTCCTCCAGCTTGGTTTTGACCAGGTATTCAACCTGCTCACGCCCATGTCCTATTCGGTCGGGGACATCATAGACACGTTTGTTTACCGGACGGGCATACTCCAGGCCCGCTACAGTTACGCTACGGCTATCGGTATGTTCCAGTCAGTTGTCGGTGTGCTGCTGGTTCTTGCCTGTAATTCTCTTGCGAAGAAATTCACCGGCGAAGGATTGTGGTAATATGGAAAAAGTATCTTACAGCGACAAAGTGTTGCGGGTAGTCATTGTTATATTCCTCTGCGTATTTTCGATAGTGGCCCTGATTCCGCTGGTGTCGGTCGCGGCGAAATCCTTTAGCTCCAAATTGGCGGTAGATTCAGATATGGTTTCTTTCTGGCCTGTCGGCCTTACCCTTGATTCATGGGCCTTCATGCTGAAGGAGGGCGATCTTTGGCGCTCGTTTCTGGTATCATTGGTGTCTACTTTGATAGCAACCTTTTTGTGCCTTCTGGTAAATATCTTAATGGCCTACCCGCTTACGAAAAAAGAATTCCCCATAGCGAAGGTACTGCTGCTGGCGATTGTCATTTCCATGATTTTCAAGGCGCCGTTGATTCCCTATTTTCTCACCGTGAAGGGTATCGGCCTTTACGACAATCCCTTGGCATTGGTGATTCCCCATCTTATCAGCGAGTTTAACCTGTTAATCATGATAACCTTTATGCGGCAGTTTCCGCCGGAACTGGAAGAGGCCGCCGTGGTTGAAGGCGCGGGGTACTTCCGGCGTTTATTCAGAATCGTGCTGCCCTTGTCAAAGGCTTCTCTGGCAACTCTGGGCCTGTTTTACGCGGTGGTGATCTGGAACCAGTTCCAGACTCCCCTTTTGTTTATTCAGAGTCCCAAATGGTATCCCCTTCAAACAAAGATTCGTCAAATGATAACCGATGAAAACGCCCTCCCGGTGATGGGCGCCTTGTTTGAGGTAAATTACAACGCGGCGACCTTACAGTCCGTTGCCATTGTGTTTGCGGTAATACCCATATTGTTTGTGTATCCCGCCCTGCAAAAGTACTTTGCCAAGGGAGCCATGATCGGTTCCGTTAAGGGCTGAGATTACCCTTTGTATTGAGGATATGCCGGAACAGGCGGACATAAAAAAGAAACCATAAAGGAAGCGTATATGAAACGTACAAACATTGACCGGGGAGTAAAACTATGGCAACAACTACTATACGGCAAATGCCGCGTTCAGGCTGGATATGGAACCAGAAGCAGGAGACCGACAATGGGATGCCTAAACTGGTGTATTTTCGCAAAACACTGCGGCTTGATACAAAGCCGAAAATGGCGGTTGTCAAGGTGTCGGCGGATTCGCGCTACCGGCTGTATGTCAACGGTCAGTCTGTCTCGTTTGGCCCCTGCAAGGGAGATGACCAGGTTTGGTACGCCGATGAAGTTGACATTGCTCCGTTTTTGAAACCGGGTGAAAATGTTATGGCGGCAGTAGTCCTGCGTTACTCTCCCCTACATACCGGAAACTATTCGGTGTGGCGTACCTCTACGCCGGGGTTCTACCTGGAAGGAGCGGCCGTTTCCGGTGGTGAAACGCTTGCTTTACGCGCTGATGACTCGTGGCAGTGCAAGGCGGCGGCGCATATCGAAGTGCTGCCGGAGGAGCGCGAAAAACCATATCTGTACATTCGGGAAAACGCCGGCGGGAATATTCGGTTTAAGGACTGGCTGCTTCCCGGTTATGACGACTCCTGCTGGGAGAAGGCGGCGGAGTATCCGTTTTTGCGGGTTTCAAAAACGGCAAGTCCGGGAAACCTGCTCCCCCGGCCCATTCCGTTCCTTTATGAAAAAGAGCGGCGCTTCAAGGGGCTTATGTGTGTCAGGCAGTCCGTCTTGGGAAAAGAACAATGGGAACGTTTTATTGGCCGCGCCGCGCTGGAGATTCCGGCTGACGACGTTGAAATTGTCGAACTTGACGCAGGAGAACTGACAACAGGATTCCTGCGTCTGGTTTGCGCCGGAGGAAAAGGGGCGCGGATAGAAATACTGACAAGCGAATCCTACGCCTACGAAACAGACGATCCTTCACCCTACGCGGCACCACGAAAAGGCGACCGCGCGGA
Source organism: Treponema sp. (assembly GCA_031259515.1). Classification (GTDB taxonomy): domain Bacteria; phylum Spirochaetota; class Spirochaetia; order Treponematales; family Breznakiellaceae; genus JAIRLK01. The sequence continues at coordinate 2,765 of JAIRLK010000017.1, forward strand.
CTGGAAAAAGGGGAAACTTTACGGGGATACCGATACCTATCAACCCGGCGGATACGGCGATAACGGCTCGCCTGAAGAATACGAGCCCTTCTGGTTCAGGACATTTCGTTTTGTCCGGCTTCATATTACTACCGGTAATGAGCCGTTGACATTGCTGGATTTTTATTACCGTGAAACCGGCTATCCCTTGGAAGTCAAAACACAGGTCGAAATGTCCGCGCCTGAATTATACGCGATATGGGATATAAGCTTGCGGACTCTGCGCCGCTGTATGCACGAAACCTACGAGGACTGCCCGTTTTACGAACAGCGTCAGTACGTCATGGACAGCCGCCTGCAAATTCTCTACACCTACAGCGTTTCTGCCGATGACCGGATGGCGCGGCGCTGTATTGACGACTTCCACCGGAGTTTGCGCTATGACGGCCTTACCAGCGCCAGTTTTCCCTGTGTGTATTCGCGTTCCTGCGTGATTCCCGGTTTTTCTTTGTACTACGTTATGATGATTCACGACCACATGATGTATTTTGGGGACAGGGGATTGGTGGAGCGGTATATGCCTACGGTAGACGCTATACTTTCCTTTTTCGAGCGGAACCGGGACGAGAGGGGTATTGTTGGAAAAATAGGTTTTCAGACACCGGATATTTGGTCGTTTGTTGACTGGACACCGGAATGGATGGGCGGCGTTCCCACGGCGATTTATCAGGGGCCGCTCACTTTTGAAAGCCTTCTCTACGCCTATGCCCTGAGTTTCGCGGCGGAACTGGCGGATTACGCGGGAAGAAAAGAACGCGCCGCAGGTTACCGTGAACGCGCCGATAGTGTCAGGGCCGCTGTCAACACATACTGCGTGGGAAAAAACGGCCTGTATCAGGACGGTCCCGGAGTGGATCAGTACAGCCAGCATTGCCAGGTTTTCGCGGTTCTTTCAGAAACGGCGGCGGACTGGAAACTGCTGATGGAACAATGCCTAAAAAGAGAAAACGAAGGGGAAAACATGGCAAGGTGTTCTGTGGCGATGGCGTTCTATCTCTTTCGGGCTTTGGAAAAAGCGGGGCTGTATGACAGGACAGGGCCCCTGTGGAATCCCTGGCGGGAAATGCTCAAAAACAATTTGACCACCTGTGAGGAAGACCAGGTAACGGCGCGAAGTGATTGTCATGCTTGGGCTTCCCTCGCGCTGTACGAATTACCCGCCGTTGTTCTTGGGATAAGGCCCGCCAGTCCCGGTTACGGCTCGATTAAGGTAAACCCCAATCCAGGTTTTTTGACATGGGCAAAGGGCAAGGTGATAACGCCGAGAGGAACAGTACAGGTAAGCTGGGAAAAGACAGAAGAAGGTATAAAGCTGGATGTAAAAGCCCCGGAGGGGGTAGCGATTGTTACAGGTAAATTCAAGGAGTGGATATGAAACGTACAAACATTGACCGGGGCTGGAGTTTCATCCCCCAAGGTTACCGTTTTTTTGCGACGACGGCTCAAAATCAAGCGGCGGTAAACCTGCCCCATGATTTTACGATTGGAACGGAGGTCAACCCCGACGCTCCGAACGGAAACGCGGACGGGTTTTATACCGGCGGGATAGGTACGTATACCCGGTATGTGGATATTCCCGCCGGTTGGGAAGATCGGCGGGTTCTTATCGAAATTGACGGGGCCTATATGAACGCTGAAGTTCGGTTGAACGGGAATTTTGCCGCCCTGCATCCCTACGGCTATACGCCGTTTCACGCCGACCTTACCCCCTTCGTAAAGTACGGCGTAAAAAACCGGCTGGTGGTAGTGGTAAACAATTCCGCCCCAAAAACTGCCCGCTGGTATTTCGGGTCGGGATTGTATCGCCATGTGGATTTGCTAGTCGCGCCACGGGTACACCTTGCGCCCTGGCCCGTTTTTGCGTATACGAACCGGATCGAAAAGGACGCTGCCTATATCACCATAGAAGTTACGGCGGAAAATCACACGGACACGGCGCGGACGGAACGTGTCCGCGTGAGTCTGGCACGGGAAGGGAGACCGGCGGCACAAGGTGAAATCCCGATCCACATTCCGGCTATGGGGAGCCGGACCGGAAAACTGCGGCTGATTGTGGAAAATCCCGCGCTTTGGGACATTGACGATCCCCAGCTTTATACCGTAAGGGCCGAACTGGAAAACGGCGACAGCGACACCGCGCTTTTTGGCATACGCGCGATAAGTGTTGACACAAAAAACGGCCTTATGCTGAACGGCAGAACCATCAAGATAAAAGGCGGCTGCGTCCACCATGACAACGGCATCCTGGGCGCGGCTTCTTTCTACGACAGCGAGTACCGCAAGATGAAACTCCACAAGGACAACGGGTTTAACGGCATCCGCTGCGCCCACAATCCGCCGGCGCGGGATATGCTTGAAGCCTGTGACCGCCTGGGGCTTTTAGTGCTGGACGAAGCTTTTGATATGTGGCATATGTCGGATAATCAGAATGACTACCATCTCTTTTTTGACGCCTGGTGGAAACGGGACATGGAACTTTTTATGAAGCGCGACCGGAACCATCCTTCAGTTTTCATGTGGTCTATTGGCAACGAGATACAGGAACGCAACGGCCTTTCCCACGGCTATGAACTTGCGGCGGAACTGGCCAGCTATGCCCGGAGTCTTGATCCCACCCGGCCTATCACCAGCGCCATACCCATTACTTTCAACGGCCTTGAGGATGATGACATGGAAAAAATGCTGCTGTCTTTGCAGGAAACAGCAGAGAAAAGCGATAAAATAGCGGGCCTTCAAAATCTGGGGAATCCTTTTTCCGATACAATCTGGGGCCCCAAAACCGAAGCCTTTGCCGCGCCACTTGATGTGGTTGGCTATAATTATCTTGACAGGCGGTATGAGGAAGACGGGGAAACCTATCCCAACCGGGTAATATGCGGTACGGAAAGCTACCCCAAAAATATAGATATAGCTTGGGAAAAGATAGAAAAGCTGCCCTATGTGATTGGAGACTTTACCTGGACCAGCCATGATTATATCGGCGAGGCCGGTCTTGGGCGGCCCGTCTATCTAAACGATGAAGAATTAAAAAAATACAACGTGATACAGGGCTGCCCGGCGTATTACCCCTGGCGGACAGCCTTCTGCGGGGATTTTGATCTGTGCGGTTTTGACCGCCCCCAGCTTCATTTTCGCAAAATAGTGTGGGGTTCTGACGAAACGTATCTTGCCGCCCATATACCCGCCCACATAGATACACACGAGATTCTGAGCCGATGGAGTTGGAGCGAAGTTTATCCCGAATGGAGCTTTGAGGGGCATGAGGGGAAACCCATCAAGGTCGATGTCTACTCCGCCGCAGAGGAAGTTGAGTTGTATCTGAACGGGAAAAGCTTGGGAAAGAAGACTGCGGGAAAGGCCAAGCGGTATAAAGCCCAGTTTGATCTTTGTTATGAGCCGGGGACGCTCCGGGCAGTGAGTTTGAGCGGGAACCGGGAACTATCTTTTTCGGAAATACATACCGCCGGCAAGGCTGCGGGGATACGCGTTACGGCAGAGAAAAAGATGTTACAAGCCGATGGGCAGTCCCTCTGTTTTGCCGTGGTGGAAATTGTGGACAACCAGGGACGGCGCGTTCCCTTTGACGACCGGAAGGCAAAGGCAGAGGTAAGCGGCGCGGGAACCCTTGCCGCTTTTGGCACGGGGAGGCCCGTTACGGAGGAAAATTACACCACGGGGGAATTCACTTCGTATCTGGGCCGTTTTTTGGCGATCATCCGTTCCGGTTATGAAGCCGGGGAAGCGGTATTGACGGTAAAAATCGCGGATATTGGTGAGGGACGCGCTGTCATTCCGGTTGTCTGCTAGCCGGGAGACGGTTCGCAATCTGTGGACAAAAATTATTAACTTGTTGACATTGGACTTGTTCGATAACCCGGTTGGTTATCTCACAAGTCCTGCGGTTTTTCAGGCTAAAGCCTTGCAAAACCGCGATTTTTAGCGGAAGTTGTTCAGAAACTGAAGTTTCTAAACAACTCTATTGTATTTTTTATAGCGGCCAAGGAGTAAAAACATGGACAAGCATTTAAACGAGGCCTTATCCGGGCGGACGGACAACTACATTTTGCCCTTTTTCTGGATGCACGAGGGTAATACGGGCCGCCTCCGGAATCTGGTACGGCAGGTTCGCGCCAGTGGGGTAAAAGCCTTCTGCGCGGAGTCCCGGCCCCACGAAAAGTTTGGTGAAGAAGCCTGGTGGACTGATATGGAGATCATCATGGACGAGGCCGCCGCACTGGACATGAAGGTATGGATTCTGGATGACAAACATTTCCCCACCGGTTACGCCAACGGGCTAATCGAGAAGAAGTATCCCCAGCGGCGAAAATGGCAGATCATTGAGCGTCATGCCGATGCGGTAGGCCCCATGCCGGGAGCTTCCATGCTTCTGCCCCAGCCCAGGCATATTCAGCCGGACCATGCCGCCTTGGAGGACAAGGTGTTGGGCGTAGTAGCGTATCCGCGGCAAGGCAAAGACGAGGCTATTGACCTTAAGCCCATAGACCTTACCGATAAGGTCAGGGGATCCTTTGTCTATTGGGATATTCCCGAAGGATTTTGGCGGATCTTTTATTTTATTAAGACCCGGCAGGGAACCCGCGAAACAAACTATATCCACCTCATCGATAGGGAATCGGTGTCTGTGCAAATAGAGGGGGTTTACGAACCGCATTACCAAAGGCTGGGGAAATACTTTGGCAATACTCTGGCGGGCTTTTTTTCTGACGAACCCAGTTTGGGTAATGATTACGATTTGAACGACCGGGGTATTGCTACCCACGGGTCCTACGATAAACGTCCGGGCATGAGAGGCTTGGCCCTGCCGTGGAGCGATGAGCTTTATGCCAGGCTAAACGAGCGGTACGGAGGAAAAACAACAGCGGCTGGATTTGATGGTAAAGCTGCCCTGCCCTTTCTGGCGGGGCTCTGGTACGACATTGGGCCTGAAACGCCGGGAATCCGTTATAACTACATGGACATCGTTACCCTCTTGTACCGGGACAACTTTTCCCGGCCTATCGGCGATTGGTGCCGCGCCCACGGGGTAGAGTACATCGGCCATATTATCGAGGATATGAACGCCCATGCCCGGCTGGGGTGCGGCGCGGGCCATTATTTCCGTTCTCTGGACGGTCAGGACATGAGCGGTATCGATATCGTCCTGCATCAGGTGATGCCCGGTTTTGGAGATCGGACAGCGGCCATGTCATGCGCCGGCGGCTGGGCTGATCCCGAATTTTTCCATTATGTACTAGGCAAACTCGGTTCCTCCATGGCGCATATCAAAAGTTCCCTTAAAAACCGGGCCATGTGCGAGGTTTTCGGCGCTTACGGATGGGCCGAGGGCATCCCCATGATGAAGTGGCTCATGGATCATCTGCTGGTACGGGGGATCAACCGCTTTGTCCCCCACGCATTTTCGCCTAAGTTCCCCGATCCTGACTGCCCGCCTCATTTCGGCGCGGAGGGCAGGGATCCCCAGTTTGAAGGCTTCGCAAAACTTATGGGCTATGTTAACCGGGTGGTTCATCTCCTGGAAGGAGCTATCCACCAGGCCCCCTGCGCGGTACTCTATCATGCGGAAGCGGAATGGATGAACGGTAATGACTGTATGCTTACCCAGAAACCAGCCAAGGCCCTTTGGGATGCTCATATTGATTATGATATTCTTCCTCTGGACATACTTTACGAAAGCGCGAAGGTGGAGGATTCTCGTTTGCGGGTGAATCAGGAATATTACCGCTGTCTGGTGGTTCCCCGTGCCACACTATTGCCTGAAAAAGCGGTTGCCGTGCTGAACAGTTTTGCGGTAAAGGGGTTGCCGATACTTTATGTGGAAGGCACTCCTGCGGGCATTCGGTCGCCCGAGGTCGTTTCCTTGGGAAATCTTGCCGCGGTCATTCGGGAACGGGGAATTGGAGATATAACCGTTGAAGGTGATTTCCCCCTGCTCCGTATCTGTCACTGGATCCGTAACGAAAACCATTTTTTCATGCTTTTTAACGAAGATGTGGAAAAGACCGCAAAGACGGTTGTCCGTTTCCCCTGTTCGGGCAAATGCCTCAAGATTAACCTCCTTGACGGCTTTTATTCCTCCCATGAGGGATCGGCCATAGCGATAGACCTCTCCCCGTATCAATCCGTTATAACGGTTTTTGGGGAGGATCTTCCAAACCATAATTATACGGAAGTCAAATATAGTTCTGCCGAAACCCTGGACTTGCAATGGGATATTGATGTCTGCGAAACAGGAAGGGGAGTACTGGACGGAAAATTCAAACCCTACCGGAAAAAAGCCGGACTGCATAATATCACCGGCATAGAGGGGAAGCCGGATTTTTCCGGCCTTATCCGTTACCGGGTGGAATTCAGCCTACAAAACGCGGACGGGGCTTTGGCCCTGGATTTCAATGCTCCGGGACAGACGGTCAAGATGAAACTCAACGGGAAGGACTGCGGAATGAGAATCTGCCCGCCCTATCGATACGATGTTACCGGCATCATCAGTTTTGGTACTAATACTCTGGAACTGGAGATCGCCAACACCCTGGTACAGACCGTTAAGGATTTCTTTTCCTCCTACATTCAAATTCCGCCATCGGGGTTACAGTATCCGGTAGTATTACTCAGGGGGTAAAAGGCCAGAGTAAGCGTATACAGGACACGTTTTGTATTTTGTATATGGTGGATTTGTTTTGGAACCTCAGTTTCCGAGCAAATAACAGCTGGCCCATGACCGCCTTTCACTGCAAGGATAAAGGCCTTTGAACACGATAAACGCAGTTTACGCAGATTAAAGAAGATGTTGTGTACAGAAATCCGCGTAATCTGCGGACCTTGTGATTAAGCCGTGGCCGGCGCTTCCATCGGGAACGGAGCGCCCGCAGCCTCAAGTTTTGAAACAGCGGCTTTTCCCGTTCCCCAAAGGAGTGGGGGCCGCAGATAAACATAACGTGATGTACCGTTTATCGCGGCCCCCTTGAGGCATTACTTGTTGCGGGAAGCCGCTTCGTCTGGAAAAAACCTGCCGGACAATGGCGGATCTATGCCTGCGGCCTTTCCCGAAACTACGGCCCCCATCGTACCCATATCAATATGATGTACCGGGATTCCTGCCGTCTCCTGATTGACGCTGTTTATGAGCCGCATTACGCGCGTTACACGGACGAGTTTGGCAAAACCATTGCGGGTTTTTTCTCTGATGAGCCTGAATTGGGAAATGGACAGTCGTACCCGGACGGAAATATGCCGGGGACGCCCCAGGACTTGCCCTGGAGCCGTTCCCTGGAAGACGAATTACCGAGCGCCCTCGGCAGGGCTTGGAAAAACCTGCTGTCCTTGCTTTGGGAAAACAAGGCCGATCCGCGTCTTACCGCCAAAGTCCGTTATGCCTATATGGATACGGTTACCCGGCTGGTGGAAAACTGTTTTTCCCGGCAAATCGGGGACTGGTGCGAGCGGCACGGGGTGGAATATATCGGGCACCTGATTGAAGACAACAATCAGCATTCCCGTACCGGCTCCTCGCTTGGTCATTTCTTCCGGGGTTTGGCCGGGCAGCACATGGCCGGTATTGATGACATTGGCGGGCAGGTTCTGCCCCAGGGCGAAGACGAGCCCCTGATACGGATGTCGATAATACCCCGGGACGGTGAATTTTATCATTACCTTCTGGGAAAGCTGGCGTCTTCCCATGCCGCTATTGATCCCCGGAAAAAAGGCCGCGCCTTATGTGAAATCTTTGGGGCTTACCGCTGGCGGGAAGGGGTACAGCTTGAGAAATACTTAGTTGATCACTTTCTGGTACGGGGAATAAATTATTTTGTCCCCCACACTTTCAGCCCAAAGCCTTACCCCGATCCGGACGCTCCTCCTCATTTTTACGCTCAGGGACATAACCCGCAGTACCGGCATTTTGAGGAACTGATGGCTTACACTAACCGCCTCTGCGGACTGGTGAGCGGCGGGACCCGTGTCGCGCCGGTTGCCGTCCTGTACCATGCGGAAGCTGAATGGTCCGGAGGGAAATATATGCTTTCTCAGAAACCGGCCCGCGTATTGCTGGACAACCAGATTGATTTTGATATTATCCCTGCTGATGTGTTTACGGAGATCGGGCTTTATCAAACCAACCTTGAGGGCGGCCTTCGGATAAATGCCCGGCGTTACCAGGCCCTGCTTATACCGGCGGCGGAATATCTGCCCGTGGCAATAGTCCGTAGCGCGGCGAAACTCCATTCGAGCGGTTTTCCCATTATCTTTGTTGATAATTTGCCAAGGGAAACCATCGGCAACGGCGATAAATTCATCAAAGACTTGGAAGGCTGCCCAATAGTCTCCCTTGAACATCTGGCGGCCAATTTGCGGGAAAGAGATGTGCATGAGATTGAGATCGATCCGCCTAATAAACGTCTGCGGTATCTTCATTAATCAAAATGACCGTGATACATACCTCTTGGTAAATGAAGGTACAGAAGAGTACCGGGGCCGTATTAAAGTACCTTCGCGGGGAATATGCCATATTTACAACGCCTGGCATAACCGGCTGGAACCTATTGATTCATCGCCTGACGGGACGGGTACCAGCCTTTTTGTCCGCATTGAACCCCGGAAAAGTTTTGCGGTGGTTTTCGGTGAAACGGCTGATTGGCCTGTCTATGAAATGCCCGCATTTATGGGCGCAGGGATACCTATAACCGGCTGGAAAAGGAGCCTTTGCGCAAGCATTGACTACCCCACGTTCGGCCCCGCTTGTCCCGTGGCGATCCCCGATTCGCTTGCGGAAGAGCGGCCCGGCTTTTCCGGCTTTGCACGGTACGAAGCACGTTTTTATCTGGAGTACCAAAAGCCCGTCATGCTGGAAATTACCAACGCCGCCGAGGGGCTGGAAATTTTTGTAAACGGCGTGAGCGCCGGTATACAGATCATTCTGCCTTACTGTTACGATCTCTCAGGCATGGTACAGAAGGGAGAAAACCGGCTGGTAATTGAGGTTGCCACTACTCTGGAACGAGAGCGTTCCGTAAATATGACCAATCCCACGGAAAAAGCAATAGCCGGTGAACCGTCATGCGGCTCAGGCATTACCGGCACTGTATTTTTGAAATACGAATAGTGTCTTTTTAGCGAAGTGGTTACGGGCTGCGGGGGCTGGTGTCCCAAGGCGAAACGCTTCCTGTCTCCGCGCAGCAATTCCGATTTCAAACAGGACAAACCTTTATAATACGGGCCGGTTTCAAAAACCCGGTCAAACCCAAACTTTTCCCGCCTTTTTCGCGTTTTTTTCCCGCCGGACTAAAGCAAAACGGCAACTCAATCGCATAAGTACGGTACTATGAAAACTAATCGTGAATTAGCGGAAGATGTATGGTACAAGGTTCGCACCGAGATTAATGTCGGGGAGCCGATCTTCCAGTTGTGGTGGGCGGCCCAATGCTTCGCATTGGGCTAAGGAGTTTTGCGCAATACTGTATACGCGCAAAACTCCATAAGCAGGGCGCAGCCCTGCGGCGTGGACGCGGAGGCGGATAGGCGGGTGCCGGAACATATGACCTACAAACTGACTTGGGGCAGCCTAAGGTCGCCGGGGATGACGCTGAATACTCGTGTTTCGCGCAAAAACCCGCCGAAACCCGCCGCCCCCTCCGGTTAACCGCCCTTTCCTCCTTTGTTTTTTCAAGAATGATTTTTGCTTCTTCTCTATCTAGAAGTTTGCTTAATTTGTCCCTATATTCGGGATAGCGACCTTCAAGATAAAAAGATGTTAATCTGTTATAGAACGTAAATTTTTCATCTGTAATTGTTTCATGCAGCTTTTCCTGTAATCTGATTAGTATTTGGCTTATGATATGAATATGCGGGATATTGTCATCTATATA
>JAIRLK010000039.1 GCA_031259515.1 Treponema sp.
AGTTGTTTAATGTCTATGGGCTTGGAGATAAAAGCACTGAAACCGTTTTCAAGAAACATCTCCCGGTTCCCCGCAATGACGTTGGCGGTAAGGGCAATAATGGGTACGTTCCGGGCGTAGTCGGTATCAATTTCGTTCCTGATAATCCGCGTCGCCTCTACCCCGTCCATTTCCGGCATCATGTGATCCATAAAAATCAAATCGTAACGGGATTCACCTTTTCGGATTAGTTCCAGCGCCCCGGCTCCGCTTAAAGCCGTGTCCACCGTGAGGCCATAGGGCATGAGGAGCCCAACCATAACATCAAGGTTCATTTCCATATCGTCCACCACGAGGACTTTTCCGTAAGGCATGTACGAGCGGACAAATGTTCCCCGGTTCCGGTCCTCTGCAAGGCGGAAATTGCGAAGTTTTTCTACACGGGCGGCGCCGGTGGGACTTTCATCGACAATCCCCTGGGGCAGGGAAACCCGGAACACACTGCCCCGGCCATACTCGCTTTCCACCGTAACGCTTCCCCCCATTGCCTCCACCAGGCCCCGTGTTATGGAAAGGCCCAGCCCCGTCCCCTCTATGCGCCGGTTTGCCGTGGTATCAAACTGGGTGTAATCGGAAAAAAGTTTTTCTATGTCCTCCTGTTTGATCCCCCGTCCGGTATCTTCCACGGTAAATACCAGCCAGGCGGCGTTGTCCCGCCGCTCCCAGTTGATCCGCAGGCTGACTTCCCCCTCCTCCGTGTACTTAAAGGCGTTGGACAACAGGTTGTTAAAGACCTGCTTTATCCGCAGATCGTCCCCGAACAGTTTTACCGGTATACTTTCGTCCAGATCCAGTTTGAACTGAATGGGTTTTATGCCGATTCGCGGAATATTAAGCTGGACCAGATCGTTGACCAGCGCCGGAAAATCGTATTCCCCCGGAACAATTTCAAAGTTTCCCGATTCTATCTTTGAGATGTCAAGAATGTCGTTGATAATCTCCAGCAGGTGGGCGCCGGAACGGTGAACTTTTTCAAGGTTCCCCAGGGTCCCTTCGGGAAGGTTTTTCTGTAATTCTACCTCCGAAAGCCCGAGGATGATGTTAAGGGGGGTACGGATCTCGTGACTCATGCGGGCAAGAAAATCACTCTTGGCCCGGGATGCGGACTGCGCCACTTCGGTCTGCCGTTCCAGTTCCCAGGTCCGCCTGCGGACCGTATCTTCCAGACTCTGATTCGATTTTTCCAGCAATATATTCATCTCGTCAATCCGGCGGAACAGGCTGCCGAAACGCCGGGCAAGAATAACCGTGGTAGTAATGGTGAAGATAAAAATACCGTAGCGGCTGGCATTGACAATGCCGTAGCCCATGAAAACGCTGCTGATAATATCAACAACCGTGGAAACACCCAAAAAAAACACACCGATAATGATATTACCTATGGGTGTCCTGATAAGGGACACGCCAAAAACTTTCAAAAGGGCGGGTTTCCCGCTTGCTCTCCAGCGGACACGGGCATCGCGGAAGAACACATACAGCATATCATAAACAAGGATATAGGAAATTTGAACAAGGATAAACGCCCACCAAATTCTGAGAAGATCATCCCCAAAGGAACCGGGAATCAGCATCTGGACAACGGCAAAGCCAAGGCAGATACATCCGCATATCCTGCCGAAGATCATAGTTTTTCTGAAGCTAAGGTATTCCAGAAAACAGGACAGCGCGGGACACAGCAGATAGAGGGACAGGTACTCAAGGCGAAATGTGATATTGCTGTTGGGAATAATATCGTAGATCGCCCTGCTTCTTGTGAAAAAATAAATGCCAAGGAGGATTGAAAAAAAACAGTAGTAGAGATTATACCGGTCCCTTGGACGGCTTAAAAAAAGCAACAAATGGTAGACCCCCACAAAAAGGTACATTCCGATAACGGCCATCTCCGGGGATTCAATGTGATCTTTCCGTATGGTTTCATAATTACCGATATAATACGGCTGCCGGTACCACAGGCCCGTTATATCGGAATTCGGCGCGCCGATAATGCGAAAGCTCAGCATATTGGCGCCCGGAACAAACAGGGACCGGTCCAGGGGCAGTGAAACATGACGCCAGGCCCTGCCGGATTTGATATACCCGTCTTCACCAAGGTGCAGTTCCGATTTGACCAGACGGCCATTGAAAAATATTTCCCAATTATCCCCCAGGGCAGCCAGAAAAAGCCCCGGTTGAAAGGAACTTCGCGTGTTCAGTATTTCAAATTGGTCCGGGCTCAGGTCAAAGGGGATCACGATGGTATACTCCCGGTATTTTTCCCTGAAGGGGGAAAGGAAAAAACGCCGGGGCGTATCCGGCAGATCCAGGGATTTAATTATTGTCAGGTCGTTTTCAGTTCCGGCTATCCGCCAGGAAGCGCCGGAAAGGTCCGGTACGGCGGAATCAAAACCGCTTTTTACATAAAAGGGATACGTGGTCAGGTCGATAAAAAACGAAACCTGCCGGGGGACCGGCTGCCGGTTTCCCGGCTGCCGATCCTCCGGCCGCCGGTCCCCCGATTCAGGACGGTCAAGGACGCAGGCGCAGAGAATCAACAACACTACACAAGCAAGAAAAACGTATAAACAGTTCTGTGCCCGAATATTGGCAATCCGCTCCGGCATGTCGGTTTACCAGGATTCCATACTCTTCTTAAAGGCGGTTCCACTGGCTTTGATGATCTTCTCATCCACACAGTAGGCAAAGCGGAGCCAGCCGGGTTTGCCGAAACCCGAACCGGGAACACCCAAAATAAGGCGCCGCTTGAGGAATTCCACAAAGGCCAGATCGTCTCCTTCCACGCCGGAAGAAACAGAAACCTTGCGGGGCGGAACCCGGCAGAAAAGGTAAAAGGCCCCTTCCGGTTTGGCGTAGGCTATACCCGCCTCGTCCAGTATCCTGGTAAAAGCGTCGCGGCGGCGGGCATATATATCCACATCAACCCTGGCAAAGGTAAGTTCCGCCACAATCCGCTGCATTAGAGCCGGGGCGTTGACAAAACCGAGGATCCGGGTAGCGTAGATCAACGCGTTCAGCAATTCCTCCCTGTCCTGCGCCTTGGGGCCCACCGCTATATAGCCAATCCGTTCACCGGGAAGCGAGAGGCTTTTTGAATAGGAACTTACCACAATGGAATTATCGTACGAGGCAAGAATCGGGGGGACCACAATCCCGTCGTAGCTGATCTCCCGGTAGGGCTCGTCGGAGATAAGATAAGGAGAACCCTGTTCGGCCAGGAGCTTCCCCAGGGCCTCTATGTCGGCGGCGGGGTAGACCCTGCCTGTGGGGTTGTGGGGGGAATTGATAAGGACGGCCTTGGTTTTGGGGGAAAGGGCGGCTTTAATGGCGTCCAGATCCAGGCTGAAGTCCGCGCGGGTATCCACCTCCACAAGAACGCCCCCGTGGTTACCTACATAGGAACGGTACTCCATAAAATAAGGCCGGGGGACGATTACCTCATCGCCGCCGTCCAGAATCGACTTAAAGACTACGTTGAGGCCCCCCGCGGCGCCTGCGGCCATGACGATGTGGGACCCATCCAGCGTCGCCCCCTGCTCCCGCGAGGCTTTGACCGCCAGGGCTTCCCGTACCTCCGGGTACCCCGCGTTGGACATGTAAGCGTGGGAGCCTTTGCGATCCTCTTTGGCAAGGCGGAGAAACACCCGGTGAAAGGCCGGGGGCGGTTCAATATCGGGATTACCCAGGGAAAAATCAAAGACCTTGTCGGCGCCGTGTTCTTTTTTCAGGCGATTCCCCTCCTCAAACATTTTACGGATCATGGATTGGGAACCCAGGACATCTTTGATCTTCCGTGCAATCGGCATGGTTAACTCCTATGCTTTAATATATCAGACAAATTATGTTAGGATAAGCTATATGCTTCGAACGGAGACACTATGGAGAATTACGACAAAGCTTCTATCCCCTCTCTGACGGACTGCCTTAAAGCCGCGGATGAAACCAGGGAACTTTTGATCCACCAGGGCTGCTATATGGAAATTCCGGCGCTTCTTGAACGGTTTTACCAAGCCGGCGGGGTTTACCTTGTGTACGATGAAAATACCAGGGAAGCGGCGGGTAAACTGGTCGGGGAAATTCTTATGGGGGCCAGAGTCCCCATAAGGGGGGAGTTTTGTTTCCCCGCCAATCCACGGCTCCACGCGGACTATCCCGGCATCACCGCCATTAAAGAGGGGGTTTCCGCCCTGTCCAATTCGGATGGGACAGTCCCTGTCGCCATTGGGGGGGGCACGATAAACGATCTGGTAAAGCGGGCCGCCGCAGAACTCAAGCGGAGCTACCTCTGTATACCTACCGCGTCCAGCGTGGATGGCTACACGGCCTACGGCGCGGCGGTTCTCTACGAGGGGTATAAACAGACAATGTCCTGTCCCGCGCCCCTGGCCCTGGCCGCGGAACCGGATGTGCTGGCCAAGGCCCCTTCCTACCTTTCATCGTCGGGTTTTGGGGACCTGGCAAGTAAAATTATCGCCGGCTGCGACTGGATCATCAGCGACACGGTAGAACCCCTGGGGGCTCCGGGGGCGGAACGCATCGACAACAAAATATGGAACATGACCCAGCCGGGGCTTATGGATTACCTGGAACGGTCAATCGACGCCGCACGGGGCAGCGGCGACGCGGTAATCGCCCTGTTCGAGGCCCTGGCCATAACCGGCTTTTCCATGCAGGCCTTTAAGGGGTCCCGACCGGTCTCCGGCAGCGAACACCTGTTCAGCCACGTCTGGGAAATGGATGACCTGTCGCTGGACGGCGTTCCCGTAACCCACGGACACAAAGTAACCATCGGAACCCTGGCCGCCACCGCCTGCTATGAGATATTCTTCGCCGATCCTGCCGGTCCCCCTTCCCCGCCCAAACATTACGTCCGGCCCGGTCCCTCGCAGCGGACTGACGCGGTTTCATCGGCCTTTAAGGGGAACCGGAGCCATGACCAGGTGCTAAAAACCGCCCTGGAAAAGTACATGGACGACAGGACCGTAAGCCGGATTGGGGAGGCCGTAAGGGACAACTACCGGGAACTGCGGGAACGGGTCCTGGCAAGGCTTCTGCCCTACGGAAAACTCAGGGAAATGCTGGGCAGGGCCCTGTGCCCCCTCAAACCGGAAACCATCGGGCTTTCCCGGGGCGAGGTTATCGCTACGGCCCGGCGGGCCCAGATGATGCGGAACAAGTACTGCCTTCTGGACCTTGCCTGGGACATGGGAGTATTGGAGACTACCCTCTCCCGGTTTGAGGATTCGGAAGAGTATTTATATTAAGGCACCATAAGGCGGCCCCGGGATACCCTCAGTCCCGGTATTTTTCGACTTCCCTATAACCCTCCTCCAGATAAATCAGAAGGCGGATGCAGATAATAGAGCCGTGTTTTTCAGATATAAGCTACTGCAAGGGGATTGAACAGATTTTCAGTGAGGACCAAGAAGAAAGTAACCATCCGGCCCGCCGGCGGGGGGGAAGGTATTCCTGCCTCAGGTTAGAGTTTTTCGACAGCCTCGTTATACGCCGTTACGTTGCTACGCAATTTCTTTCTTCGCCCCTTTTATTTTTTCATATAAATATTCTGGTGCAAAATCCACGCCATTGTCCCAGCATAATGTGTCCAAACCAACTTTAACTGTTTTGAACTTATTCATATCCAATAAATCCCTAACGATTTGCCTATGGTCATTATTCAATTTTTCCTTAAAATCAATAATGCCGCTTACACCATCATTAAATTCCATAAAAATT
>JAIRLK010000068.1 GCA_031259515.1 Treponema sp.
AGCGGGACCATTGCCAATCTGCCCGAAGAACCAATGATGTGGGGCCAGATTATCGCGCTGAGCGCGTTCCCCGAATCGGAAGAAGAAGCGCAATTGTACACGGTCGCCCAACGGTCAATAAGCTCAAGCACGGCTTCCTGGGCGCTCAAAGTACCTTCCGGCACGGGCGATCTCTGGTTCCTGGTCTATCTGGAAAACTGGGAAGCATCGCCGTCTACCCGTTACTTCATCACAAGCTCGGCATCCGGCGCGTCCTCGGTGCCGCTGGACATTGAAGCGATGACGGAACTCCCGATCGGGGAGGAATAACATCCTTTAGGGGGGTCCGGGGGGCCCCCCTTGCGTAATAACGGCGCCTGTTCTTGACGAAAATAAACAAACGGCATATCCTTATATTCAAATTTTTATTCAGGAGTATTGGTATGAAACAGAAGGTTTTGGTTTGTTTGGTTATCTTATTGACCGTCTTTGGTTCACTGGCCGCCGCCCAGGAAGAAGACGGAGGCTATACGGGTCCCGGTCTGGAGCCGGTAACCGTTGTGGAGGCAAAAAGCCTGCGGAATAATACGCCGGTGGTTTTAACCGGAATCATTGAACGTTACCTGGGTGATGAAGAATATTTATTCACCGATGATACGGGAAGCATCATTGTCGAAATCGACGACAATCTTTGGCGCGGACTTTCGGTCGGCGCGGAGGATACCGTTGAAATAACCGGCGAAGTTGACAAAGGGTTTACGAAAATCGAAATAGATGTAAACCGTATAACAAAACAAGAATAACCCACGGGAAGCTCTCCGCGGTCAACGCGCTTTGGCGGTTGACCGCAGAGGCGTTGTGTATATGCGTTTCTAAAACCTGTCTGCCGGTAACGTCCCGCCTTAATCTATCATTACATAATCGTTGCGTTTTTCAAAGCCTGGGGTATAATAAACATAATTTCTTAACGAGGGAGAGTTGGCTATGAAAAAAGATGCCTTGGTACAGGAATGGGTTGACGGGTACGGGGACTGGTTTTTGAAGGAGGGCGTTCTGGACAAGGCCCGGATGACCAAAAACCTCTATCCCTACGATGCGATGTTTTCTCCGGTTACGATTAACCGGCTGACGGTGAAAAACCGGCTGGTCATGGCGCCTATGGGGAACATCAGCATGTGCGATGAAACCGGGCGGCCTAACGAAAAGATGCTTCAGTATTTCTACGAGCGGGCCAAAGGCGGCGTGGGGCTTATCACGACGGGGCTGGTGCCGGTGAGCCACGGGATAGACCATTCCATCACCGAGCTGGGACAGCTTTCCTATTTTCCCCGTATAGACCGGTCCCGGACCGTATATGCCGGATGGCGGGACCTGGCCCAGGGCTGCCACAGTTTTGGGGCCAGGGTCTTTATCCAGCTTACGCCGGGGCTTGGGCGGGTGGGGAACCCCCAGTGCCTCCTCACCATGTTCAAGCTGCCGGTTTCGGCGTCCTGGAATCCCAGCTTTTATATCCCTGCCATTCCCTGCGCGCCCCTTTCGGACCGGAAACTGAAGAAGATCGCCAAAAACATGGGCCAGGGGGCGGTGGACGGGAAAACCGCCGGTCTTGACGGCGTGTACCTCCACGGCCACGAAGGGTACCTTCTGGAACAACTCACCAATCCCGCCTTTAACCGGCGGAAGCTGGGGCGCTACGCAAATTGGCAGGCTTTCGGCCTGGACTGCGTCCGGGAAATCCGCAGGCGTACCGGGCCTCATTACCCCATCATGTACCGCATTGACTTGTCCCTGGCCCTGAACGAAACCTACGGGGAGACCATGCTGAAAACCGGTTCCCTCAAAAAGTTCACCAAAGGCCGTACGGTCGAAGACACCCTGGGCTACATGAAGAACCTGGTCGCCGCGGGGGTGGATATTTTCGACGTGGACCTGGGATGCTACGACAACTGGTGGCTGCCTCATCCCCCGTCCAGTATGCCGCCGGGATGTTTCCTGGAGGTAAGCCGCAGGGTAAAGGACTATTTTAAGGTTCAGGGGATCACGTCCAACGCGGGGGTGGAGGTTCCCATCGTGGGGGTCGGCAAGCTGGGCTACCCCGATCTGGCCGAGGCCGCCCTCAGAAACGGGCAGTGCGACATGGTGATGCTGGGCCGCCCCCTCCTGGCGGACCCGGATTGGTGCAACAAGGCGTACGCCGGAAAAACCGGGGAGATACGGCCCTGTATAGGCTGCCAGGAAGGGTGCATCAATGAATTTGTCGAAGGAGGCCATCCCCAGTGCGCGGTGAATCCCCGGACCGGCTTTGAGCATATTTTCCCCCCGGTCCCCCAGCCGGCGGCCAAGCCCCGGAAGATCGCCGTGGTGGGCGGCGGCCCGGCGGGGATAACCGCCGCGGTGGTCTCCGCAGAACGGGGACACCAGGTGGAACTCATCAACCGGGATGCCGAAACCGGCGGCAGGCTTATTCCCGGAGGTTTGGCGAAGATCAAATACGAAACGGCCAATTACCGGCGGTACCTGGAGGGTCTTGTTAAAAAAACCGCGGCGGAGGGAAATTTGACGATTAGGGCCAATACCACGGCTGCGCTGGAAGACCTTAAACGCGGGGGCTATGATGTTATCATCTTCGCCCAGGGGACTCTGGACGCGGAACTGTCCCTGCCGGGTACGGAAATGGTAAAGACGATACCGGCTGCGGAACTTCTCAAGAACCCTCGTCTTTTGGGCGGGTCCAAAAAAATCGTCGTGATAGGCGGCGGCGCGGTTGGCTGCGAAACCGCCTACTGGCTCAGGTTTGAAAAAAAGTGCGACGTAACGGTGGTGGAAATGGACAAATACCTTATGAACCACACCTGTACGGCCAACCGGGGGCATCTTATCTACTATCTGCATAAGGCCGGCGTACCCCTGCTCAACTGTACCAGGGTTACGGGTTTTGTTCCCGGCGGCGTCAAGGCGGCCCGGAACATCTCAAAAACCGTACCGGACCCGTACCTTACCTGGCATCCTATCCTGCCGGAGAACATAGAGAATCCTCTGGCTCCGAAATTGAAGGTTGAAGAAAAGGAGGAGATTCTTCCCGCAGACCTGGTGGTCCTGGCGGTGGGGGGTGTCAGCGACAACAGTCTCTATCTGGCGGCCCAAAAGGAACGGGCCGCGCCGGAACTGTACAATATCGGGGACAGCTTCAGCGCGGGAAAAGTGCTGGAAGCGGTCAGAGCGGCCTACCGGCTGGGTATGAGGGTATAAGGAGCGCGATATGGCGATGAAGTTAACGGAAAGTCAAGCCGCCCTCTTGGAGGGCGAAAAGGGAGCGGCCTTCGCCAAGGTGATGAAAACCCTGGTGATGTACGGCGAGGCTTTTGGGGCGGAAAAGATGGTCCCCATCACCGGCGGCCAGGGGCATCTGGTAACCAGCTTCGGCCTTGGGGTGATGAAACCGGTGTTCAGCCTCCTGGATGGGATCATCCGGGAAGGGGCCCTGCCGGGACAGAAGTTCACGGTGGATCCCCGGCCTCTGGACCCGGATGTTCCGGCAAATTTCCTGCAAAAGCTCTTCTTCAAGATTATGTATTCAAAGCAGGAATACTACGAAGGCCAACTGCGGAAGCTGGGGCTGGTGAATGACGACGGGTTCACCTGTACCTGTTACATGAACGAGGTGGGAAACGTGCCCAAGAAGGGGGACATCCTCTCCTGGGCGGAGAGCAGCGCGGTAGTCTACGCCAACAGCGTACTTGGCGCCCGGTGCAACCGCAATTCGGGGATCATCGAACTGTTCGGCAGCATAGCCGGATGCGTTCCTTACTTCGGCCTCCTTACCGACGAGGGCCGCAAGGCCGCGTGGGTCGTGGAGATCAAAACCTCTGGGAAGCCTGAAGCCCAGGTTTTAGGAAGCGCCATAGGGATGAAGGTGATGGAGGATGTACCCTGGATACGGGGTCTGGATGCCTGGCTTGGCACAACCCTGGATGCCGCCGCACGGGATTACCTCAAGGACATGGGGGCCGCCGCCGCCAGCAACGGCGCGGTGGGGCTTTACCATGGGGAAAACCTGACCCCCGAGGCGAAGGAACAGGGAAGCGCCCTCATTTCCCCCGGCGCGAAGACCTACGTCATCGACGACGCGGAACTGGAACGGGTCAGGGCGGGCTATCCCTGTATCTGGAAAGACCCCGCCGCGGAACCAAAACTCTGTTTTGTCGGCTGTCCCCATCTTTCCCTGAACCAGATGCAATCCTGGACTGCCGCCCTCCTGGAGGCCCTCAAGACCGCCGGACGGACCCGGCTTGCCATCCCCACGGTCTTCACCGCCGCTCCGGCGGTAGCTGCGGAATTCCGGCAATCCCCGGCTGCCGAAGCCCTGAAAAAGGCGGGCGCCGTGGTCAGTTCCATCTGCCCCCTCATGTATATGAACAACCCCCTCTGCGGCACGATGCCGGTGATCACCAACTCCAATAAGCTGCGGACCTATACTTCATCCCGGTACTACAGGGATGATGAAATTCTGAAAAAAATCGCGGGAGCCGTCAAATGAAACAATTTACCGGAAGAATCATAGTCCCCATCCCGGCAGAGGCCGCCCGGGACGGGAAAGCCTCGCTGAGGGCGGAAGCCCTGGTATCCCGTCAGGGGTTCAACACCCTGGCCAGTTTCCAGAAAGCCCTTATGTTTGGGGATAAGAAAGCCGTCTGTTCGGACCAGAACAACCGCGGCCTGTACGGAAAGCCTATGGCGGGAAAGGCCCTGTGCCTGCCCCAAACCATAGGCTCCACCACCGGCGGCATGGTGTTTTTCTGCGCCGCCGCCTTGGAACGGCAGCCCGCCTGCCTCCTCTTCTCCAAGCCCATAGACTCCCTGGCCGCCGCCGGCGCCATACTCGCCGGGGTTTGGACGGAACACCCCATGCCCACGATAGACAGCCTGGGCGACGAGTTTCTTGAGGCGGCGCGGACCGGCTCTTTCATAACCATAGACAACAGCGGCACGGTAACGGTTGAGTGAGGCGTTCCATAACTCACCGCCGCCAGGCCCTTACCGGCGAAGGGAAACCGCGAGTCCCCCGATTTGGGGCGCAAGGGTTACTTCCACCCTCCCCTTCTTCGGCCTCCGGTGCAGGAAGGGGATAAGGTACCCGTAAAGGGAGCCTATGGCCGCGCCGGC